>NZ_JCBANG010000031.1:0-61808 GCF_059760905.1 Achromobacter sp. 1011811831 | reverse complement strand
GCCGTTTCCGGCCTGGCGGCGGCCAGCGAGGCCGACAGGAAGGCGCTTGCCGCCAATGCGGCCGCCGTGGTCGCGGACGGCAAGGCCGTCGCGGCCGCGCAAGCCGCCGCCGTGGCCCAGGCCGCCGCCGATGAGGCCGATAAAAAGGCGCAAACGAAGATTCCGCTTTCCCTCGCGGGCATGCAGTCCGGCGTGGCCACGCTGGAAGGCCGCCTGGCGACACTGGCCGACGCACAGATTCCACATGTCACGACGGCTACCGTATGGGACGACGCTAACTGGAACGAACTGCCGGTGCATGCCCGCAATGACGGTCTGGTGACGCGGCTGATCCTGAGCGGCGGCAGATCGCAGAACGGGCCTCCGACAGGGCAGTACTACTACGTCCGGCATCACTGGTTCAGCGATCGGAATACGCTGACGCAGATCGCGATTCCGTACTACAGCGGGCCAGATTTCACGCCCGGATTCCAATATCGGATGAAGTATGAAGGCGCTTGGACGCAGTGGTACAGCGCGGATCCGCAGACCAAGGCCAAGGCATTTGGGGTCGATCAGGCGCTGGTCAATCTGGCCGGGCAGCGACAGCAGGGAATCACCTATGTGAACTCGACGCGCAAGCCGATATCCGTTTATCTGTATGGGGGATCCACGGCGCCGGGGGGGTATATCAGTCTCTCGATCGCGGCCATCCCCGTGGCAATTTTTCAGACCCAGGCTGCGCAAAATGGCATTGGCGTGAATACGATAGTTCCGCCAGGGGTTTCCTACTATGCCAGCGCCGTCAATGCCAAGCTCGAACAGTGGCTGGAGTACCGCTGATGCAAACCTTCAAAGACACCCAGACCAACCAGGTATGGCAATTCGAGGACGACGTGCTGATCAAGGAGGTCGGCAACCATCGGCTGTTCTACGCGCCACACCAGCTTGAAAAACCGCTGGACGTTCCCGCGACGCTCGAACCGTTCGACATCGAGGAATTCCGCCCGACGCAGGTCGATTCCCTGGTGCGATAGGCGCCCGCCCGGAACGTCAGCCGTCCGCCACTTCCCCTGTTCTCACATCCCAGGTCCGCGCCGGCGCGAAGTTCTCGCGCTCGCCCTTCTTCTCGTATCCCAGCGGATTGGCGATCACGCGGCAGCCGTCCTTCACATAGTCCAGCGCGCAATGCAGGTGGCCGTGCAGCCAGTAATCGGCGCGCGGCAGCAGCGCGTCCAGCGCATTGCAGAAGCCGGCGGTGCCGGGCGTGACGCCGTAGCGTGGATCGGCGCTGGCCAGCGTGGGGGCGAAGTGCGTGATGGCGACGGTGATGCCGTCAAAGGGCTGGCGCAGCGCCTCGTCCAGCCACTGCTGGCAGGCGACGCCCTGTTCGCGCATCTGTTGCGCCATGAATGGCTCGCCATGCCGGCGCATGCCGGCCTTGGCCAGGTAGAAGTCGGCGGCGCGGAACGCCTTGGCGCGTTTCTTCAACACCGAGCCCAACTCTTCGTCCGGCCGGGCCAGCGCGTCGAAGTCGGTCCACAGCGTGGTGCCGACCAGCCGCACGCCCTGCATCACCCGTGTTTCGCGTTCCAGCCAGTGGATGTCCAGCGCGTGGCACAGCTCGCGCAGGCGATCATGTGTCTCGTCGAAATCCAGGTTGTCGTACTCATGGTTGCCAGGCACGTAGACCACCGGCGCGGGCCAGCCCCGGGCCGGCGAGAAGCGGCCCAAGCCGAAGTCCGTTTCCAGCAGGCGCGAGCGGTCCTGGTACGAACCAATGTCGCCGGCGAGCACCAGCAGGTCCGCGCCGGGGGCGGGGCGGGCCTGGAAATCCGGATCGGACTCGAGATGCAGGTCGGAGAGCAGCTGTATTTTCATGGCTGAAGTATAGGCGCGGGCGTCCTCGGCTCAGGGCGCGAGCGTCCGGCGCAGCCAGGCGGCCATGTCGTCGACCACCATGGGCATGCGGCCGACGCCGTCGGGGCCGGTCATGGCGTGGTCCAGGCCGGGATACGCGCGGTAGTCGATGTTTCGGCTGCCCGCCAGCCGCAGGCGCGCCACCATGGACAGCGTTTCCTGCGGCGACACGGAGGCGTCGGCGCCGCCTTGCAGGATGAGCACGGGCCCGGTGACCTGCCGCAGCGTCGCGAGCTGGTCCAGTTCCAGCACGCTGCGCCACCAGCCGTGGCCATGGCCGCTCATGTTCATCGCCTGCGGTGGCGAGGCAAGCACATGCCGCGCGAAGCTGCGCAATCCCTGTTCGGCGGCGCGGCGTTGCGCGGCGGGCACGGGTTCGCTGGCGAGACTGTGCAGCATGTCGTTCAGGAACCATTGTCCGCCGCCATTGAAGGCGATGGTGGCGTCCACATTGCGCGAGCGCGATGCCAGCAGGTTCGCGACCACCGCGCCTTCGCTGCCGCCCAGGGCCACGACCTGACGGTAGCCCAGGGCGCGCCGCAGTTCCGTCAGCACGGCGTCCAGATCGCTGGCGCGCTGCTGCAGGCTGTCGTGCTCCAGATACGCGACGGGACAATCGGGACGCTCGGGATCCCCGTCGTAAGGCAGGGTGTCGTCGATGCCGTACTTTTCCACGGTCAGCAGGTCGGCCTGCGGCCAGGCGCGGACCAGCTCGTTCTTGATGATCCGGACCTGGGTCACGCTGTTGCAGTCCGAGCCCTGGATGACCAGCAGCAGCCGGTCCGACCTGTGCGCGGGATCGCGCGGCTCCAGGTAATAGCGGATGCGCGAGCCGTCGTGGCGGGCCAGCTCGCCGGCGGCCGGCTGGGCGTGGACGCAGGTCGCGAAGAGGACAACGGCCAGGCCGCAAAGGAGGTGGCTCCGCTTCATGCCTTCGCCGTCCCCGCGCGGCGGCGCGTCTCGCGTGGCAGTTGCAGCAGCGCGCCGCAGTCGCGCACGCTGGCCACGACCTGTCCGCGCAGCCAGTCTATGCCTTCGTCGCGCCAGTTGCCGGCCGACCAATGCATGCGGATGGACATGCCGGGCAGCTTGAAGGGCAGTTCCTCGATGCGCAGTCCGCCGCGCTGACTGGCCCATAGCCGCGCCAGATGGCCGGGCACCACGGCGGTCAGGGAAGTGCCGGCCAGCAGCTCGGACAGCATGAAGAAGTTGGAGGTGGCCACCACAGGCTCCAGCGCCCGCAGCCGGAAGCGCTCGGCGACGATCTGGTGGGCCGAGCGCGGCACGTCGGCCACCGCGTAGCGCGCCGGGCTGGCCGCCGGCCGGCCGCGCGGCGCTTCGCGCACGCCGACATAGCGGTCCTTGAACAGCAGCGTGCTGGTCTTGCGCGCCTTGAGCTGGGGAATCCAGCCCACCGCCAGGTCCAGCGCGCCATCGTCCAGCCGCTCGGCCAGCGCGCCCTCCCAGGCCGTCACCATCCGCAGGCGCACGCCGGGCGCGGCGGCGCCGATGCGCGAGACCAGGCGATTCAGGATCAGCGTCTGGCCGACGTCGGTCATGTACACGATGAAGCTGCGCCGGGACGCGGCGGGATCGAAGCCCGAGGGCGGATTCAGCGCCTGCTCCAGTGCGGCCAGCGCGCCGGCCACGGGCGTGGCCCATTCGCGCGCCAGCGGCGTGGGCTGCATGCCTTGCGCGTTGCGCACGAACAGGGGATCGCCGGCGATGCCGCGCAACTTGGCCAGCTGCGTGGAGACGGCGGGCTGGGACATGCCCAGCGCGTCGGCCGCGCGGCCGACGTGCCGCTCGCGCAGCATGGCGATGAAGACCTTCAGCAGCCGGAAGTCCAACTGCTCCAGCTTGATGTTCCTACCCACGTTTCCTGTTCCGTCGCATGTCTGCCGGACCCGCCGGATGCCGGCCCGACGCGAGGATTATAGGAAGTTGCGAATAATGGAAATCGCCCGATCGCGATTGCCGCGCTGCCGCTGCCTGGACTAAGTTTGCGGCCGTGTTCAACGGATGCGGTGCAGTTCAGGATGCAATGGAACCCTTATGGACCTGAAGCGATTCAGGCCGTCTTGTCCCCCGAGCAATGGCAGGGCTTGGGATCGCCCGGTTCGCTGACCGACCGGTTGCGGCGGCTGGGCGAGTTTCGATTGTGCGTGCGGGAGGAACGCACGGATGCCGCCGGCGATGACGAGGCGCGCGCCATGGGCCTGGCGCCGGGCGCGCCCTGCTGGCTGCGCGAAGTGGCGATGTCGGTCGATGGCGTGGAGTGCGTGGCGGCGCGCAGCCTGACGCCGCTGGCCGCGTCATGGGATGAATGGCGCGGCATGCGCGGCCTGAGCGAGCGGCCTCTGGGCAGCATGCTGTATGACGATCCCGAGGTGTGGAGATCGCCCTTCGAGGTGGCGCGGCTGACGGCCGGCTCCGCGCTGTTCCTGATGGCCGGCGCGGTGACGCAGGATGCCGGTGCAACATCGTCCGGGTTGTGGGCGCGCCGTTCCCTGTTCTGGCGGCGGGCTCAGCCGCTGCTGGTGGCAGAGTGCTTTCTGCCGGGCTTCTGGGTTCTGTCAGCCCGCGCGTCGCGCAGCGACGGCGCGGGATACGGATCGGGCTACTGAAACAGTTCGCTCTCGACGCAAAATGCGACCAATTCCTGGTCGGTCTGCACGTCCAGCTTGCGCATGGCCGATATCTTCTGGCCGCTGACGGTCTTGACGCTGCGCTTCAAGGTCTCCGCCACCTGCATCATCGATTCTCCCCGGATGAAGTGGCGCAGCACCTCGAATTCCTTGGGCGACAGGCTGTTGATGCGTTCGCCGATGAATTTGCTGCGCGCGTCCACGGCGCCATCGCGCAGGAAACCGGGCGGGTAGTACCTGCGGCCGCTTTGCAGCGTGCGCAGCGCGGTCACGATCTCGGCGAGGTTGTCGCGCTTGAGCACCACGGCGGCGACGCCGGCGTCATAGAGCGCCGAGATGATCATGGGGTTGGACACCATGGTCAGCACCAGGACCTGGACCTTGGGGTAGTGCCTCACCAGGTACTTGACCAGGCGCATGCCGTCGCCATAGGTATCGTCGCCCGGCATCGAATAGTCGGTGACGACGACATGCGGCGGGTCTTGCGCCAGGTGCCGGACCAAGTCGGTCGGGCTGGACAGGGCGCCGACGACATCGAAGCTCAGGTCCTTTTCCAGGAGGTCGCGCATGCCCATCAGAACGAGCGGGTGGTCGTCCGCCAAGACAATTCGAAGTCTATCCATGTGGAAAAAAGGGGTCAGATAGTGCGAGGCTGAGTTATTACCGCGCATTCTGCATCAACCGTCAAACTTGGACCAGGAACTTTCGGAGTTCCTGCATCAGCCTGGCCGCTTCCTGGAGGGCTTTACGGTTCGCGCTGTCGCGCTTGAGCTGCGCTTCCACGGCCTCGAATCCCGCCGACAGGCTGTTCATCTTGACCATCACCAGCGCGCCGCGCATCCGGTGCATGGTCTGCAACACCGCCAGCACGTCCTGCCGCCCGAGCGCGGCGTCGATCTTGGCCAGGTCGGCGTTCATGGTGTCGAGGAACAGCTCGCGGTACTTGGCGGGAACCTGTGGCGCCTCGGCGGCCGGAGTACTGGTCTGGACCTGCCTGGAAGCGGGAGCGGGGGGCGAGGCGAGCAAGAGCGTCGTCATGGCGGGCTTGGGTTCGGGACTGGCGGCGGGCGTGCGGCCCTTGGTCACGCCGCGCAGGTGCTGGCGCAGCGTGCGCAACTCGATGGGCTTGACCATCCACGAGCTCATGCCGGCCGCCATGCAGCGTTCTTCTTCGTCGCGCATGGCATTGGCGGTCACGCCGATGATCGGCATGACGGCGCCCTGGGCGCGCAGCGCGCTGGCCAGTTCGTAGCCGTTGAGCTTGGGCATGTTCACGTCGGTGAGCAGCGCGTCATATTGCGTCAGCGGCCAGAGCGACAAGGCATCCGCGCCATCGGATGCGACGGTGACGGTGCAGCCCAGCTGCTCCAGCTGGTTGCGCAGGGTGGCCTGGTTGATCGGATTGTCCTCGGCCACCAGAACGCGCAGGCCCAGGGCCTGGAACTCCGGTTCCGCCGGCTCGGCGGGAGGCGTGGCCGTATCACCGCGCAGCAGCGCCTGGATGCCGAAGCCGATGCTGTCCAGGCGGTGTCCGTCCAGCGCGTCCGGGCCATACTCGCCCCGGGCGCCGGGTTCGCGCGCGCTCAGGTAGCGGCCGTTCCAGTCGGATGGCGGGCCGTCTTCGCTGCGCAGCACATCCAGCAGCACTTCGCCGGACTCGGTCGCCGGCGGCGGCACGTGCGGCGCCGCCGTGGCGTGCGCGCCCCACATCGTCAGCCACTGGCAGACCTGTTCACTCAGTTCGCGGTGCGGGCTACGCACGTGCACGCGCGCGCCGGCCAGGTCCGGCCTGGCCGGAACGGGGCCCGCCGCGGGCTTGAGCGAGAGCGCCATGGAAAAGCTGCTGCCCAGGCCCAGCTCGCTGGTGACGCGTATCCAGCTGTTCATCAGCTTGGCCAGCCGGGCGCAGATGGACAGGCCCAGGCCCGTGCCGCGCACCGTATGGCTGGCGCTGTCGATCTGGTAGAAGGGCAGGAACAGCTGCGATTGCTCTTGCGCGCCGATGCCAATGCCGGTGTCCACCACCTGCAGTGTCAGCAGCTGGTTGCCGTTGGGCTGGTCCACCGCGCGCAGGCGCACGATGACGTGGCCGGCCTCGGTGAATTTGATGGCATTGCTGACCAGGTTGGCGAGGATCTGGCGGATGCGGCCGGCGTCGCCCGTGACCCACGGCGCCACGCCGGTGTCGACGCAGGAGAACAGCAGCAGGCCCTTGTGGTGCGCCAGGGCGGCATAGGAGCTGGTACAGCTTTCGATCAGCTCGCGCGGATCGAAGACGGTGGATTCCAGCGCCAGCTGGCCGGACTCGATCTTGGTGATGTCCAGGATGTCGCTGATCAGCTGCAGCAGGATGGAGGACGAGTTTTGGATGCGTTCGAGATGCTGGCGCTGTTCGCCGTCCAGGTCGGTCATGCCCAGCAGTTCCAGCGTGCCCAGCACGCCGTACAGCGGCGTGCGGATCTCGTGGCTCATGGTCGCCAGGAAGGTCGACTTGGCTTCGCTAGCCTTGTCCGCGTCGCGCTTGGCTTGGGCCAGCGTGCGCTCGATTTCCGCCCGCGCGCTGATGTCGGCGAAGGCGCACAGGATGACGTCCTGCTTCTTGTAGCGCGTCGGCGCATAGGCGACGAACAGCGGCCTGCCGTCCTGGGCCAGGAACGTTTCAAAGGTGCCGGGCTGGACCGCGGCCAGCGCCTTGTCCAGCAGCGTGCGCACCGAGGCGGACGGGGCCAGCGGCTGGCCTGCCTGCGCGCCCAGCCATTGCTGGGCGAGGCCGTTGCTGAACAGCACCTCGCCCTTGAAGCGGGTCAGCAGGCAGAGCGCGATTGGCGCGGTCTCGATCAGGGTGCGGCTGAAGGCTTCGCTTTCGAGGATGTCGCGCTGCGCGCTTTGCGCCGGCAGCAACACGCGGCGGTTGTACCAGCGGCCATAGCCGAGACCGCCGACGATGCTCAGCAGCAGCAGCAGCGCGACGCTGACCGGCAGCCACAGATTGTCCTGGAAGAAGCCGCGGTAGCCGACGCGGTAGTAGGCGGTCCATGCGCCCGAGTCGTCGATGACCTTGAACACCAGGCCGTCCGCCGTGTAGTGCAGCCCGGGCTCCTGCGCGTCGGGCAGCGGGCCTTCGCCCAGCAAGATGCCGGAATCGTTGCGGGTCAGCCAGAATTCGTCGTACAGGCCGGAGGGCAGGACGCGGTCGAAGATGTTGATGCGGTCCCGGTGGAGCAGGGTGGCGATGTAGACATCGGGCGGGGAGCCGGCATCGGCCCGCCAGACGCCGGACGGCAGGCCGGCCGGCAGCAGGCCGATGATGCGGTTCGGGCTGGCCGGCGCGGTGAACCACTGGACCTGCGTGCGTTCGTGCACGTCGGCGGGCGCATGCAGGTCGATCAGGCGCTGTTCGACGATGTGGTTCAGTTCGATCTGCTCGCGGATGGCGTCGACCGAGGTCAGGTAGGTGCTCTGGCTGAGCGGGCGGAAGCTGGAGGGCATGTTGAGCGCCGGCACGCTGATGCTGACGCTGTCGCTGGCATTGACCAGGAAGGCCGCCGCCGCGGGATAGTAGGTGGTTGGCCAATAGGTGGAGTAGTAGGCCGACAGGTAGCTGCCCATGGCCGATAGTTGCACCTGGTCGCGCGTGCAGTCGGCCGTCAGGCAGGATACGGTGAAGGGCGTGGAAAACAGCGGCCGGCGGCCCTCGTAGAACGCCGTGCCCTGGCGCTCGGACGGCGGGGTCTCGTGCAGGGACACGTCCGGCGTCGACGGCGGACCCTGCAGCAGGGCGTTCTGGGTGCGAAAGCCTTGCAGGAAGCGCTCCTCGGCCTCGATGTAGCCCATGAACACCGTGAAGTCCAGCAGCAGCTTTTCTTCTTCCTGCTTGATCAGCCGCTGCCAGCTCCAGAGGATGGCGCTTATCAGGACCAGCGCTATCGGCAACACGCCGAACAGCGCCAGGTTGAGCCGGCGCGATGTGCGGGTAATTCTGCTGAAGGGCGAGTCCTGCATACCGGGTTGGGCGTTCCTATAGGTCCATGTCTGCGTAGAGGCGGGGTTCGTCCGCCAGCAGCGTGGTGAAGTCCATGACGTTGACGGCGGCCGATATGAGAAATCCCTGGGCACAGTCACATCCTATCTTGCGCAGGTATTCCAGGTCGCTGGCGGTTTCGACGCCTTCGGCGGTGACCTGCAGGCCCAGTTGCCGGCCCAGCTGCACGGAAGACAGCAGCGCGGCGGCGCGGACGCTGTCGTGGGCCGCGCCGCTGACGAAAGCCCGGTCGATCTTGAGTTCGGTGAACGGCGTGGATATCAGGGTGTACATGGAACTATAGCCTTTGCCGAAATCGTCCTGAGCCAATCCGAAGCCTTTCAGGCGCAGCCGGCTGGCTCCCATGTAGTACTGCCCCGGCACGGAAGTGGTTTCGTCCTCGAGCAGTTCGAACGTCACATCTTCAGCCGGCACGCCGCTGGCGGCGACGGTATTGTAAAGCTCATCCGGCAGCAGGGGATTGTCGAGCAGTCGGGTAGGCAGGTTGACCGACACCGGCACCTTGAAACCCAGTTTGCGCCAGCGCCGGTAGGCGGACAGCGCGTCTTCGAGCATGCGGGTCAGCAGGGCCTGATTCAGGCCGTGCCTGTGCACCGCGCCCAGGAATGACGCCGGCAGCATGAAGCCGAATTCCGTGTGATGCCAGCGCGCCAGCGCTTCGGCGCCGACGATGTTGCCGGTGGTCAGGGCTTTCTTGGGTTGGAACCAGGCCTGGATCTGGCCGGTGCGCAACGCCTGCTCCAGGGTCTTGCGATCGAACAGCGCGTCCTGTTCATGGCCGGTGACGGGCTCGGACGCCGCATGCCGGTCCTGCCGCAGATGTTGCGCCAGTCCTTGAGCGTGTTCCCGGGTCAGCGGCTTGGTGTAGGCGCCGATCACCGCCAGGCCTTTTTCCTTGGCCATGAGGCTGACGCTGTTCATGATGCGGCGCGAGCACGCGGTCGTGATGGCCAGCATGGGGTTCAGGCGCAGTTGCGCCAGTTCGCTGATGAGCTGCACGCCGTCCATGCCCGGCATGCTGAGATCCATGAGGATGAGGTGGTATGCATGGTGCCGGGCCAGCGTCAGAGCCTGTTCGGCGGTATGGGCCGTGTCCACCTGGGTGAAGCCGGCATCTTCCAGCAGGCCGGACATCTGGGCGCATTGGAATTCATGATCGTCCAGTACCAGGACCTTGTATTCGGATAGCATTTCAACTCCGAGGGACTTTCACCGCTTGCAGTGTCTGGCGCAAGACATTCAGAGGCAGGGGTTTCACCAGCAGGCTGGTCATGCCCGCGTTCATGCCCCGGCGTTGTTCGTCGGGGAAGGCATTCGCCGTGATGCCCAGGATCGGCTGCTGATAGCCGCGTTCGCGCAGCATCCGGGTCAGCTCGTAGCCGTCGACCAGGGGCATGTTCAGGTCGGTCAGCACGGAATCGAACGACAGGGCGTCTGGCAGCGCCAGCGCTTCCTGGCCGTTGCTGGCCGTGACGACGGTGCAGCCCAGGTGTTCCAGTTGCTCGCGCAGGATCAGTTGGCTGATGGGGTTGTCTTCGACCACCAGAACTCGCAGGTCGACAAGTTCGTGCTTGGCCGGCTGGCCGTAGTTCGTGGCGTGCGCGGAACGGCCCAGGGCCAGCCGTAGTGCATGCGCGATGTTGGACAGGCTGTAGCAGCTGGCGAACCAGGTCCGCCTGCCATCCTCCACGCGCGGCTTCATGCCGGGCGGATGCGTGATCACGGTGGGGCCGGTCCATAGGGCGGGTTCCGGCGCGTATGGCCAGGCCTGCAGCAGCACGGCGGCGTCGACGCGCGGGCTGCCGGCGGGCGGATAGGGTACCGCCGCCGCGCCCCAGCGCCGGAGCCAGCCGCACAGGTTCGAGACGATCTCGGGCACCGAGCTCTGCACGTAGATCATGGCGTTGCCGGACAAGGATACCGGCGCTTCGGCGGGGTCTTCCGCGGTTGGCAGCGTGATTTCGAAGGTGATGCTGGTGCCCAGCCCGAGCTCGCTGACCGCGGTGAGCGAGCCGCCCATCATGTCGGAAAGCCGGCTGCAGATGGACAGGCCCAGGCCGGTGCCGGGCAGGCGCACGTTCTTGTCCGTGTCGACCTGGTAGTAGGGTTCGAACAGGCGGGTCTGATGCTGGGGCGCGATGCCGGAGCCGGTGTCGGCGACCTGGAAGGCCAGGGTCGACAGACCGCGTTCACGCCGTATCAGGCGCAGCCTCAGCACGATCTGGCCGGCTTCCGTGAACTTGATGGCGTTGCTCATCAGGTTGTCCAGGATCTGGCGGATGCGCGTGCTGTCGCCATGCAGCGCGGCCGGCGTCGCCGGGTCGGAGATGGCATAGGTGCGCAGGCCCTTGCCATGGGCGCGCGCGGCATAGCTTGCCGCGACGTTGTTGAGCAGTTCCACGGCCGAGAACGGCGCTTCCTCGAGCGCGACATGACCGGCCTCGATGCGGGAAAGGTCCAGCGTATCGTTGACCGTGCGCAGCAGCGTCGACGAGGATTGCTGGATGGTCTCCAGGTACTGCTCCTGCTGTCCGTTCACCTTGGTCAGTGAAAACAGTTCCAGCGTGCCGAGAATGCCGTACAGCGGCGTGCGGATCTCGTGGCTCATGGTGGTGAGGAATACGGTCTTGGCGTGATTGGCGGCCTCGGCATCGCACTTGGCCTGGAGCAGCGATCTTTCGAACTTCTTCAGTTCGGAAATGTCGCTGATGCCGCAGAGCACCACGTCCTCGCCCTGATAAGTGGTGGGAGCGAATGTCAGGTACGCGCTGCGGCCGTCGTCCAGCGTGTATTCACGGCCGGCTTTCTCGCCTTGGTGGGCGAGGATTTCCGCGCGCCAGCCCGGGGTGTCCTGGAACCAGTGGCGCGCCATTTCATTGGACATGACCAGCGTGCCGTCGCTGCGTCGCAGCAGGCACAGGCCCACTGGCGCGACCTCGATCAGCTTGCGGTTCAGCGACACGCTGTCGGCCAGCGCTTCGTATTGACGCAGCGCCGGCTGGACCATGTGCCGGCGGATGTAGCGGACCCGCAGCAGCACCAGGGCCAGGATCAACGTCGTGACGACCGCCGCCGTCTTGAGGGTGGCGGCGTGGTCGCGCAGCACCTGCCGCAGCGAGATGTAGTAGACCAGCCGCCAGCCGTCCTCGCCGACCTGCTTGCTCAGGGCCAGGTGGGTGGGCGGCCAGCCGTCGCCCAGCAGGCGGAAGGAGTCCTCGCGCTGGTCGGTGACCTCGCCTTCGAACATGGGGGCGCCGGGGCTGTGCATCACGGGCCGATTGCGCTCGTCGAACAGCGAGTACGTGCTGCCGCCGAGATTCGCGGGATTGACCGCCGCGTCCACGCCGGCGACTTCCAGGCCGATCCAGCCGGACTGCGGATCGCCGATATCAAGCGGCGTATACAGGAAGAGGCGCTGCGCGGTATCCATCGGCGGGTGCAGCCAGATGATGGGCGGATGCCCGTCCTGTCGCGGCGGGATGTCAGTGTGGCGCAGCAGCGTCTGTGTCAGCCATTCCTGGATGCGGGGAGACATGCCAGGCGCCGCGCGCGTGCCGTGCGAGTCGATGCGCATGGTGGCGTTGCGCCGCAGGGACGTGTGGACCATGGTGGCGTTGGCCAGGCCGACGTTCAGCAGGTCGCGGGGCGTCAGCACCAGCGCCCAGTCGTATTGACCGGGTTCCTCGGGCAGGGGCAGGACTTCGATCTGGCGGGTGTTGCCGAAGTAGCTGGGGGTTTCGGAGATGGGGGCCTTGTCGGTGTTGCGCACCGCCGAGGCGAGGATCGAGCGCAGTAGCGATTCGCGCTGGTCGAAGAACAGTTGCGCGTCATAGGCCGCCGCGTTCATCTGGCGGCGGTAGCCGGAGACGGCGTTGCTGAAGGTCCAGTACAGGTACAGGGTGGCGCCTACCACGACGCAAAAGAGCGCGGCTACGGCGAAAAATTGCAGCAGTACGGACGCCGCTCGGGGTGCGTCTTCGGGGGCGGTGGCGGGGGGGCTCAGATCGTTTACCGGCATTTCCTGCATGGTAGGAAGCCGGGCCGGGTCCGGATATGAGAAGAATCTTAAAAACTGGCGAGGCTTTTGAGGGGGATCGTCGGTGGCCGTCGGTGGGCGGGGGGCTTCCGCCGCCGGCGAGGTCTTATGGCCATGGTGGCGTGGTCTCTAGGAAAGTTCAGAAAACAACAATGATTCAGAATTTTCTTGTTCAAGGGGCGGTGCCTGTTGGGCACCATCGGCACGATATCCAGCCATGGCAGAGGCCGGTGGCAGCTCGCCGCCGTTTCCTGGCGCGGCAGCTCAGGCGGGCTGGGGCCACGGCAGGCCCCGCCACTATCGGTATTCGAGGCCAGCATGATCTTCTCACCGGGCTGTCGGCCCGCCCCAATCGAGCGCGTCCCTTCCCCATTTCGCACGTGGCGAGTTCCGGTGCCCGGCATGCGCCGACTTCCCGCTGCCCGGAGCCGCCATGCATGACGAGTCGCGCGCCTGGGCGCTCTATGAAGACTCGGTGCTGTTGAGATTCCAGCCCGTGTTCACCGCGCAGGGCCAGGTCCATGAATACGCCGTGCAGGGACGCAGCCGCGCTTCGCCCTGGCAGGGCCTGGCGCCGTCGGACATGGGCGCCAGCCTGTTGGCCGGCGTGGCGTTCTTCAACAAGTACGAGCTGCCCATAGACCTGTCCGTCGAGCATGCCCTGGACATGGACGCCGAAGGTGATCTTGCCGCGCGCCTGTGCGGCGATCTGGGCATCGCCTTGACCGGCGACGCGCTCTGGGTGAACAGGCAGGCCGACCATGACCAGGACGGCCCGCTTTCCGTTCCCGCCCGCCGCGTGACGTTCCTGTTGCCCATGAACATCCAGCTCTGCCGGCAGGCCGAGCTGTTTCGTTGCTATCCCGAGTTCAATGCGAAATTGCGCGCGCGTCTTTTGCCGACCGCCATCGGCGGCGTGCCGTCCACGCATGGGGTGCTGCGGGCGCTTGGCGTGCGCGTCGACATTCCTGACGGTTTTTCCGAGAACCAGGCCTTGCAGTGGCGCTTCTTCAGCCTGATGGAGCGCGCCTGGAGCGCCAATCTGCAACTGGCCGTGCACCGCCTGGACGCCATGCGCGACTTCGCCTGGTTGCGCCGGCATGGCGACCTGCTGTTCCAGGGCTCGGCCTTGTCCACGGCGCTCAGCCCGGAATGTCTGGACGCCTGGCTGCGCGCCGATGGCAACGCGTGGCGCAGCTTCAGCGCCGCCACCACGCGCTGGAGCCAGGCCTGCAGCCTGGCGGCCTGAGCCTTCATCCAGCGCTTGTCACTGCCTGGGCGCGCCGCCTGTCGGCGCGTTCAGGCGTTGGCGTCGGATTGCAGGCGTCCCAGGATGAAGCCGTCCACGGCGGAGATCCGGCCGCGCCACAGGGTGGGCTGGCCCGCGATGGGCGCGCCGTCGGCGCTGAAGAACAAGGCATCGGCCAGATGGATGTAGTTGGGCAGCGGTTCGGCCGGCTGGGGCTGGCGGAAGACGTCGCCCAGTTCCGCCAGCGAGGCGCGCACCGCCTGGCGAGTATCGTTCGCCTGGCCGTCCAGCGCGTCAGCGAAGCCCGACGCGAAGGTGTCGAAGTATTCGGCGCCCGACACGATCGAGCCCGACACCAGCATGCCGCCCATTTGCAGCGTGACGCCGATGCTCTTGAGCTGTCCGCCGTTGTTCACCAGGTTCACGAGGAACTGCAGGAACGCGTCGGCCTGGGGGACTTGGGCGGAAACGGGGGCGTCGTCGGGGAGGATGTCAGAGCTCATCGGGATTCTGAAGACAGGTGTGGGCGCGCGGATCAGCCGCGCGCGGGACTCACAAGATACCCGAAGGCCGGCGCAAAAATCCATGACACATATCCAAATCAGGGATCAAGGCGACAGAAGCGCCGCAGCTTCGCGCTTTCGCTTGCCGGCCGGTGGCTTATCTTGTCAGGCTGCGGGCTCTTTTGCCCGCGGCCTGGGCCCCGCCGCACCGGCATCGGGCCTCGTCTTTTCCGAATTCTGCACAGGGATCATCATGACTCGCATGGATGGATTGGGAATGTCGGCCGACGCGGGGATCGCGTCCTCGGCCGTGCGTGGCGGCGTTGCGGGCGGAGCGTTCCGCACGGCTTTCCAGGATGCGCAGCTGCGCGCCGCGCCGGCATTCGCCGGCGGCGTGTCGGGCGCGGTCCGGGCCGCGCCTTCGGACGCCGAACGGGAGTTCATGGAATTCGCCGGCATGTCCCTGCAAGACAAGATGCTCTATTCGGCCCTGGCCTCGCTGGGCATTTCCAAGCAGAAGTTCGACGCCATGTCGCCGGCCGAGAAGCAGGAAGTGCTGAAGAAGGTCGCGCTGCTCATGGAGCAGATGACGCGCGCCGAAACCGAAGGCCGCAAGTCGGTCTGAGCCTTTTCAGGCGCTGCGCGCCAGGCCGCAAGCCAGCCGTTCGCCGGCGACTCGCAGCCGCTCGACGAGCGCGGCGGGTTCCAGGACCTGGAATTCCACGTCCAGCGCCATCAACCAGTACGTCAGGCTGTCCAGCGAGGTCGCGCTGCAACGCAGCAGGCAGCGGGCGTCGTCGACCTCATCGATCTCGCCGGCGGCGGACGGGATGCGGGCGGCCATGGCCGCCCGCGGCGCATGCAGCAGGATGCGCGCCTGCGCCGGATAGGCGCCGAGTCGCAGCGTGCGCGAGACATACTCGCGCAGGTCTCCCCCGCCGGGCGAGGGGCGCGGCGTGAAATGCGCGCCCACGGTCGCCGGCCCGGCAATGCGGTCCAGGCGGAAGATGCGCCAGTCGTCGCGCGCCGGATCCCAGGCCACCAGGTACCAGCGCTGGCTGGCATGCGCCACGCCTTGTGGTTCCACCGTGCGCGAGCTGGCCCGGCCGCGCCCATCCTGATAATCAAACGCCACCCGCAATTGATCGCGGCAGGCCGCCGCCAGCGTGGCCAGCAATGCCGCGTCCACCGTGGGGCCATGCGGCTCCAGCGGCACGACGGCGACGCGCAGCGCGTCGGTGCGCCGGCGCAGGCGCGCCGGCATGACCTGTTCCAGCTTGATCAGCGCGCGCAGCGCGGTTTCCTCGATGCCGGCCACCGAGCCGGCTGCCGCCGTGCGCAGCGTGATGGCCACCGCCAGCGCTTCCTCATCGTCCAGCAATAGCGGCGGCAGCGCCTTGCCGGGACGGAAGGCATAACCGCCGGCGATGCCGCTGCTGGCGTGGATGGGGTAACCCAGCTCGCGCAGCTTGTCGATATCGCGTCGCAGCGTGCGCGGATGCACCTCAAGCGTCGTGGCCAGTTCCGGGCCGCTCCAGTGATTGCGGGTCTGCAGCAGCGACAGCAGGCGCAACAGGCGGTTGGTGGCGGTGAGCATGGGGTGGCTGGCGTAGGGGCGGCGAAAGGGGGAGGGCCGGATCGCGGCATGCCGGATGGCGATTGAGGGCGGAATATGTCCGCAATGGATTCTACAGTGCGCTGCGTTGGCCCGGGCGTTTCCTGTCCCGGCCCGTCTCAACGGAGCATCGTCCATGTCCATCGTTTTCTATTGGCACCCCAATTCCAGCGCCTCCCCCATCGCCAGCGCCCTGGCCGAGTTGGACGTGCCGCACGAGCGCGTCAGGATCGACATCAAGGCCGGCGAGCAGCGCCGTCCGGAATTCCTGGCCCTCAATCCCAACGGCGTGGTGCCGACGCTGACGGTGGACGGCGCGCCGATGTTCGAGGCCCTGGCCATTCATCTGTGGTTGGCGGAACGCCACGGCGTGGACCGCGGGCTGTGGCCGGCGGCGGGTACGCCCGAGCGCTTGCAGGCCATGTCGTGGTGCACCTGGGCGTATGTCACCTATGGCGCGGCATTCTGGAGCCTGAACCTGGCCATCCGGGGTGAAAGCGGCGCCCACAATGAGGCGCTGGCGCGGCAATCGCTGGCGCGCCTGGATCAATTGCTGACGGTGCTGGACGGCCATCTGGCCGGGCGTCCCTGGATGCTGGGCGCATCCTATTCGCTGGCGGACCTGGTGGTCGGCTCCGTGCTGCGCTACAGCGTGTTCCTGGGCGCGCCCGTCGCCTCCCATCCGCGCGTGCAGGCCTGGCTGGACAAGGTGACGGCGCGCCCGGCCATGCAGCTGGAACAGGGCTGAGCGCCGGCGGCGCGGGCCGCAGGTTCCAGCCCGCCGGGTCAGCGTAGCGGCATCGCCACCGGCCGCAGCGGCGCCGCGTCGCCGCCGCGGATCTTCAGCGGGCCGCCGATGAAGGCGAACTCGTAGACCTGGTCGCGCGAAAGCTCGTCCAGCGCGGCCAGCTCGATGATGGGCACGCCTTGCTGCGCCAGCAGGTAGGTGTGCAGCGGCACGTAGTCGTCGGCCACCTCGGACGGGAAGGTCTCGAAGCTGAGGTTGTCGGCGCCCAGGATCATGGCGCCGCCTTCCTCGACCAGGTAGCGGGCGGCGTCCAGGCCCATGCCGGGCGGCTTGGCCATGTAGGCGGCCGGGTCGTTGTACAGCTTCATGCGGCCGGTGCGGATCAGCACGATGTCGCCCTGCTGCAGCTCGGTCTTCTGCCGCGCCAGCGCGGCCTTCAGGTCCTGGCGGGTGATGCGGTACTGGTCCGGCAGCATGTCCACGCCCTTGAGCGCGGCTACGTCGATCAGCACGCCGCGCGCCACCAGCGGCGGGAATTTCTCGATGCCGGTGCGCTTCCAGCCGCGGTCGCCCAGGTGTTCGTCGGCGCGAAAGCCGTTCCAGATCTTGCCGTGGATGCCGAAGTGGTTGAGCGCGTCGATGTGCGTGCCGGTGTGGCTGTACATGGAAAAGGCCGTGCCGGTGTAGCTGCGCACTGCGTTCATGTCCTTGCCCACGCCCATGGGATCGTCGACCTCGGTGCCGCGCGGCGTGTGGGTCATCCAGAATTGATAGCGGGGATCGCCGGCGTCCTGCCAGCTGGGCATGCCCATGTAGTACTCGGTGGCCAGATCATAGACCTTGCCGCCGGACACGCGCGACATGACGGCGGCGCGCGATTCGGGCGTGATCAGGTTCAGACGGCCAATCTCGTCCTCCGGGCCCCAGGGGCTGATGCCGACCTCCTGGCCGGGAGCGGGCGCGCGCGACGGCGCGCCGTGCGCATGGGCGTTCAGGCTGAGGGCGGCGCCGAGCGCCAGGCCGAGCAGATTGCGGGTAAAGTGTGCGTTCATGATGTACCTGTGTCAGTGATGGTCCGCGTGCGCGGACAACGATGAAATGGGTAGCCGCCGGGGGTTCCGGGGCGGGAGGATCGGGCTCAGGCCTGGGCCGAGGCCAGCGGTTGCAGGCGCTGGCGCAGCGCGGCCAGCGGCGTGGTCTGCAGCCGGGCCAGGTCGGCGCCGACGATCAGCGTGGGAATGGAACGGATGCCCAGGCGCATGGCGGCGTCGCGGTCGGCCTGCACGCGCTGGCGCGCTTCCGGGCCCTGCATGCGTTCGGCGAAGGCGGCGCGGTCATGGCCCAGGGCCACCGCGATGTCCAGCAGCACGTCGATATCGCCGATGTTGCGGTGCTGGCTCAGATGCGCATCCTGGATCGCGTCGAACATGTCCCAGTGGCCGGCGTCGCCCGCGACCAGATGGGCGGCCTGGCAGGCCAGCGTGGCGGCCAGGCCGCTGGGGTATTCGAAGTTCTCGGCGCGCATGCCTTCGACATCGATGCGGGGCCGGTCCTCATGGCCGAGGCAGGTTTCCCAATGGCCCAGGATCACGCTCTTGGCGCGCGCCATCGAGCCGAAGACCTGGATCATCTGCTCGCGGTTGTCCTGCAGCACGAAGCTGCGCTGGCGCACCTGGATACCCAGTTCGGCGGCCACCTGGCGCAGCCGGGGAGACATCACATAGCACCAGCTGCAGACCACGTCGTGGAAGAAGTCCACGGTCAGCGGGGCGGAAGCGGGGGTGGGATTCATGTTGGCGTCCTTGCGGTTTCAATGGACGCCAGCTTACGGACCGCCAGGCGCGGCAGTAAGCCCATGGCGGTTGCGACTCTATTCGCTGGGCGTCAAGAATCGCCGGACAGGGTGGCGGGCAGGTGCTCGGCCAGGAAGTCCACGAAGGCCTTGACCTTGGGCTGCAGGTGGCGGCTGGTGGGATAGACCGCGTAGACGTGCCGGGGCGCGGCCGGCAGGTCCGGCAGCACGCGCGCCAGGCGGCCCTCGGCGATGGCCGGGTCGGCCAGGAACGAGGGCAGCGCGCCGATGCCCAGACCGGCGACCAGCAGGTCGCGCAGCATCAGGCTGTTGTTGACCTGGACGAGGTTCTGGCCGGCCGCCGCGTCCGGGGCCTGTCCGGATTCCTCGACCGAGGCGGCGCCGTCCGCCAGGCTGTAGCTCAGGATCGCATGCCCGCGCAACGCGTCCGCGTCGCGAGGATGGCCGTGCGCTTGCAGATAGGACGGCGCGGCGCACAGCACCTGCGTCAGCGATACCAGCCGGCGCGCGATCAGGGTGGAATCGTCCAGCTGCGCGCGCAGCCGGATCGATACGTCGAAGCCCTGGCCCACGGCATCGACCAGACGGTCTTCCATCGACAGGTCCAGACGCAGCTCCGGGTACTGCCGCAGGAAGCGCGCCAGCAGCGGCGACAGCACGCTCAGCGCGAAGGACAGCGGCGCGTTCACGCGCAGCCTGCCCGAGACG
Organism: Achromobacter sp. 1011811831; assembly: GCF_059760905.1. Lineage (NCBI taxonomy): Bacteria > Pseudomonadati > Pseudomonadota > Betaproteobacteria > Burkholderiales > Alcaligenaceae > Achromobacter > Achromobacter sp. 1011811831. The sequence goes on along the minus strand of NZ_JCBANG010000031.1, from coordinate 42,547 downwards.
CGCTGGGACTGCCGGCGCACGGATTTTTCCAGCGCGTCCAGCTCGTCCAGCAGCCGGCAGCACTCCGCGTAGTAGGCCGTGCCGGTATCGGTCAGGCTCATCTTGCGGGTGGTGCGCTGGATCAGCACCGCGCCCAGATGGGATTCCAGGGCCCGCAGCTGCTTGCTGAGGCCCGCGGACGACATGTCCAGGTCCTCGGCAGCCTTGGCAAGGCTGCCCAGTTCCACGATGCGCCGGAAGGCGCGCATGTAGTTGAAAGTGTCCATGGCGGGGGGCGGATAAAAGCGGATCCCGCGATTCTGCAGCGATCCGCGCCATTCGCCAAACGCGGCGCGGGCAGCCCGGCGGGGCTGGCGCCGTCGTGCACGGCATAATCGCGGGACGACGCAACACCAGAAAGGAGATTCCGCGCATGTCCATCATTCGTTCCTGGCGTACATTCCTGGCCGCCGCGCTGCTCGTGGTCGCCGAAGGCGTCGCCGCCGCGCAGGGCGACGCCGGCGCCGAACTGTTGAAGGCCGCCGGCGAGGGCGACGTGCTGCGGATCAAGGCCCTGCTGGCCGACGGCGCGCCGCTGGAAGCGCGCGACGAGGACGGCAATACGCCCCTGCTGCGCGCCACGCTGGGCAACCACGAAGTGGCGGCCTCGGTCCTGATGAAAGCGGGCGCCGACGTCAACGCCAAGAACCGCATCGAGGACAGCGCCTACCTGTACGCCGGCGCGCGGGGCTACAACGAGATCCTGACGCTGACACTGCGCCATGGCGCCGATATCCGCAGCACCAACCGTTATGGCGGCACCGCGCTGATCCCCGCCTGCGAGCGCGGCCTGGCCGAAACCGCGCGCCTGCTGCTGCGCGCCGGCGTCGATCCCAACCACGTCAACAAGCTGGGCTGGACCGCGCTGCTGGAGGCCATCATCCTGGGCGACGGCGGGCCGAAATACCAGGCGACCGTGCTGGAACTGCTGTCCTTCGGAACCGATGCGGACGTGGCGGACGCGGACGGGCGCAGCCCCCTGTGGCATGCCCGCGAGCGCGGCCAGGACGCCATCGTCGACATGCTGCGCGCCGTCGGGGCGCGCTGAAGGGATTGCGCGGACTGGGCGCGCCGACGGCGAGCGTGTCGGCGCGAAGCGGACTCACGACAATTTGCCGCGCAGCCGGTGCAGGCCCGCCAGGGCCAGCGCCACGCCCGCCCAGGCCAGCGCCAGCGGCACGGGCGAGCCGAACGGCAGCCACGACGTCGCCGCCAGCAGCAACCCAAGCAGGCTGTAGTAGCCCAGGCTGAACAGCGCGCCGGCCCGGCCCAGGCAGTCGCCGTAGCGCCGTAGCGCCGGCCCCAGCAGGTTGGGGATGGCCAGGCCGTAGCCCGCGAAGATGGGCAGCGCGGCCATGGCCCACCAGACGCCGGGCATGGGCGCGAGCCAGATCGCCAGTCCTTGCGCCGCCACGCCGGCCGCCACGCAGCGCAGGCCCAGCGCCACCCGCCGCGCGGGGCCTTGCGAGGCCGGCAGGCGCCGGTTCCACAGTGCACCGAGGGTGCCGGCCAGCGCCACGGCCATGCCGATCCAGCCGAACCCCAGCCACGGCAGCGGCCCCGTCATGAAGGGGCCGGCCGCATAGAACGAGAAGGCCAGCAGGTTCAGGCCGGCCACCAGCACGGCCGTGCAGAGCAGTTCGCCGTCGCGCAGCATGCGGCCCGCCAGCCGGCGCATGGGCTGGGGCGCCGCCGGCGCGGTCCGCGTTTCGCCGACCCGGGCCCATCCGGCTGCCAGCAGCAGGCCGGCCAGCGCCGCGATGCCACCCAGCACGCCGCGAAAGCCCGCCTGGTCCGCCAGCAGCTGGCCCGCCAGCGGCCCCAGCGCTGGCGACCAGGACAGCAAGGCGCCCAGCATGATGAAGCAGCGGGTCAGCGCCTCGCCCTGCAGGCGGTCGCGCAGCATGGTCTGCGTGGTGATGGAGCAGGTGGCCAGTCCCAGCGCCTGGATGAAGCGCCCGGCCAGCAGCGCCTCGAATCCCGGCGCCCAGGCGGCGCACAGCGTGCCCGCCAGTCCCGTGCACAGGCCGGCCAGCAGCGCCGGCCGCCGGCCCCAGGCGTCGCACAGCCAGCCCCACAGCAGCACGCCGACGGCGAAGCCCAGGAAGTAGATGCCCATGACGGACTGCGTCAGGGCCGCGTCCAGCCGCCAGTGGCGCGCCAGGTCGGGCAGCGCGGGCGCGAGGATGGTTTCCGCCGCTTGTGGCAGGGCCAGCAGGGCGATGAGCAGGGCGGCCGGCGGCAGGCCGTCGGGGCGGAGGGAAAGAGGGGCCTTCATGATGCGCAACTCAAAAAGCCCCTAGCGTAGTCAGCCCGCCGCACGCAAAATCACGATGTTGAGTCAAAAAACATAGGGAATCGGACAATGCCGATTTACGCCTACGATGCCGTGATCGATCCCGACCAGGCCGCCTGCCCGGTGGTCGGGCTGGGCGTGGACGGCCGCGCGCATGCCTCGGACTGGCACAGCCACCGGCGCGGACAGTTGTTGTTCCAGGCGCGGGGCAGCATGACCTTGTTCCTGGCCGACCGTGTCGGCGAGCTGGCGCCGTTGCAGGCGGCCTGGCTGCCCGGCGGCTGTGCGCACCGCGTGACGATTCCGGGCGGCTACGCTTTTCGCAGCCTGTTTTTCGATCCGAACGCCTATCCGGGCCTGCCGGCGCAGCCCTGCGTGCTGGACGTCAATCCGCTGTGGCGCGAGCTGATCCTGCGCATCGTGGCCTGGCCCGCCGACGCGTCGCTGGACGCCGCCCGGGCGCGTATCGTGGACACGCTGCTTGACGAGTTCGCGGCGGCGCCGTCACGGCCCATGCCCTTGCCGATGCCGTCCGACCGCAGGCTGCGCCCCATCGCGGCCGAACTGCTGAAGAATCCGGCCTGCGGCCTGTCGATAGAGGAATGGGGCAACCGGGTCGGCGCCAGCGGACGGACGCTGGCGCGTCTGTTCATCGCCGAAACAGGGCTGTCGTTCACGCGCTGGCGCACGCAATGCCGGCTGCTGTTGGCCCGCGCCCGGCTGGCCGAAGGGGAATCGGTGACCTCGGTGGCGCATGCAATGGGCTATGCCAGCGACAGCGCCTTCATTGCCATGCACAGGCGGGTCTACGGCGAATCGCCGGCGCGGCTGTGGCGCCAGTCGACGGAGCAGGCCGAGGCCGCTGCGGCCGGCACGCCGCGCCGGTTGCCGCCGGCGCAGCCCTATTGCCCCTGAGGAAAGCGCGGAAAAGGCAGGGATCAGCGCCGCTGGCGCGCCCGCCGCTCTTCGCGCACGACCAGGGCCACGCCCACCAGCAGCATCAGCGCCAGCCCGTACCAGGTGATGGCATAGACCAGGTGATTGTTGGGGAAGCTCAGCACCGTCAGCCCGCCCACCGGCGCGGTCTTGGGATCGCGCGCGGCGCCGTCCGGGTCGGCGTCGATGAAGTAAGGAGCGATCTTGTCCAGGCCGCGCGCGGCGGCGATGGCCGGCAGGTCGCGGCCATACCAGAGGTTGGCGGCCGGGTCGTTGTTGCGCAGGAAGCCCTTGCCGGACTCGCCCATGCGCAGCAGGCCGGTCACGCTGGCCGTTGCCGGGGCGGGCGGCGCCGAGGCCGCCGCCGTCTTGCGCCACTCGGGCAGCACGAAGCCCCGGTTGACCAGCACGATGTCGCCGCTGTCCAGCCGCAGCGGGGTCATGACCCAGTAGCCGCTGCCCAGCTCCGTGGCCGCCTGCACCAGCGTCTGCTTGTCGTACAGGTAGCTGCCCGACGCCGACACGCGCCGGTACTCGGCGTTGTCCGGGGTCAGCGCCGGCCATTCTGCCGCTCGCGGCGCGGGCACGGGCGCAGCATGGGCCCGCGCGTCGACCTTGGAGATCAGGTCGCGCTTCCAGGCCAGGCGCTCGACCTGCCAGGTGCCCAGGCGCAACAGGCCCAGGAACAGGGCGAGCGCGACCAGGCCCAGGATGACCAGGGTCGTCGCGCTGCGGGGATTTCGGGGGGTATCGCCGGTGGGATTTTTTACTGCCGCCATCAACTTCTAGCCGCCATCAGGGCATATTCCGCATGTCGTGGGTCGACACGGGCATCATGTTGGAATTCAGGTGGTACATGATCCAGATGGATCCGCTGAGCGTGATCACCACCAGGACCAGCGTGAATATTAACGCCAACATGTTCCAGCCGCTTTCCGAGCGGGCGTCCAGGTGCAGGAAGTAGACGATGTGGACCACGATCTGCACCGCCGCGAAGGCCAGTATCACCAGCGCCGTCGTGCGCGAGCTGGGGAACACCTTGCCCATGACCAGCCAGAACGGGATCGCGGTCAGGATGGCCGCCAGCACGAAGCCGGTGACGTAGCCCTTCAAGGTGCCGTGGCCGCCCTCGTCCTCGTCGTGATGGCCGTGGTCGTGATCGTGGCCGGCGTGGCCGCTGTGCGCGTTCATGGCAGCACTCCCATCAGGTACACGAAGGTGAACACGCCCACCCAGATCAGGTCCAGGAAGTGCCAGAACATCGACAGGCACATCAGCCGGCGGCGGTTCTCGGGGATCAGGCCGTGCCGGCGCACTTGCAGCATCAGCGTCACCAGCCAGACGATGCCGAAGGTGACGTGCAGCCCGTGGGTGCCGACCAGCGTGAAGAAGGAAGACAGGAAGGCGCTGCGCTGCGGCCCGGCGCCGATGTGGATCAGGTGGGCGAACTCATAGATTTCCAGCGACAGGAAGCCCAGGCCCAGCAGTCCGGTGATGGCCAGCCAGCCCTGGGTGGCGCCGACCCGGTTGCGGCGCATCTCCAGCATGGCGAAGCCGTAGGTGATGGACGAGAGCAGCAGCAGCGCCGTGTTCACCGCCACCAGCGGCAGGTCGAACAGGTCGGCGCCGGACGGGCCCGCCGCATAGTTGCGGCCCAGCACCCCGTAGGTGGCGAACAGGCAGGCGAAGATGAGGCAGTCGCTCATCAGGTACACCCAGAAGCCCAGCAGCGTGCCGTTCTTCGGGTGGTGCTCGCCGGGCACGTGGAAGCTCAGTCGCTCCGGCTGCGGGGGCGGCACATGATGGCCGGGCAGGGGCGGGGACAGGGTTTCAGCCATGGTTGCTCAGCAGTCGGGTACGGGCGTCTTCGCTGCGCACGACCTCATCGGCCGGCACGTAGTAGTCGCGCTTGTAGTTGAAGGTATGGACGATGGCCACGATGATCAGCGCGGCGAAGCTCAGCACCGTCAGCGGCCACATGTGCCAGATCAGCGCGAAGCCCATCACCACGCTCAACCCCGCCAGCACGATGCCGGCCCAGGTGTTCTTCGGCATGTGGATCGGAATGAAGCCGGACGTCGGCCGCTGGTAACCGTGCTGCTTCATCTGCCACCAGGCGTCCTGGTCGTGCACGCGCGGCGTGAAGGCGAAGTTGTAGACGGGCGGCGGCGAGGACGTGGACCATTCCAGCGTGCGGCCGTCCCAGGGATCGCCGCTGTCGTCGCGCAGCGCGTCGCGGCGGCGGTAGCTGACCACCAGCTGGATCAGGAAGCTGGCGATGCCCAGCGCGATCAGCAGCGCTCCGAAGGCGGCGACCTGGAACCAGATCTGCAGCGAGGCGTCCTCGAAGTGGCTGACGCGCCGCGTCACGCCCATCAGCCCCAGCACGTACAGCGGCATGAAGGCGAAGTAGAAGCCCACCAGCCAGAACCAGAACGAGCATTTGCCCCAGAACGGATCGAGCTTGTAGCCGAAGGCCTTGGGGAACCAGTAGGTGATGCCGGCCATCAGCCCGAACAGTACGCCGCCGATGATGACGTTGTGGAAGTGCGCGATCAGGAACAGGCTGTTGTGCAGCACGAAGTCGGCTGGCGGCACCGCCAGCAGCACGCCGGTCATGCCGCCGATCACGAAGGTGACGATGAAGCCCATGGTCCACAGCATCGGCACCTCGAAGCGGATGCGGCCGCGGTACATGGTGAACAGCCAGTTGAAGATCTTGGCGCCCGTCGGGATCGAGATGATCATCGTGGTGATCCCGAAGAACGAGTTCACGCTCGCCCCGGACCCCATGGTGAAGAAGTGGTGCAGCCAGACCAGGTAGGACAGCACCGTGATCACGACCGTGGCGTACACCATGGACGCATAGCCGAACAGGCGCTTGCCGCAGTAGGTGGACACGACCTCGGAAAAGATGCCGAAGGCAGGCAGGATCAGGATGTAGACCTCGGGGTGGCCCCAGATCCAGATCAGGTTCACGTACATCATCGGGTTGCCGCCGAAGTCCGCCGTGAAGAAGTTGGTGCCCACGTAGCGGTCCATCGACAGCAGCGCCAGCACCGCGGTCAGCACGGGGAAGGCCGCCACGATCAGCACGTTGGTGCACAGCGACGTCCAGGTGAACACCGGCATGCGCATCATGGACATGCCGGGCGCGCGCATCTTCACGATGGTCACCAGCAGGTTCACGCCGGACAGCAATGTTCCCACCCCCGCGATCTGCAAGGCCCAGATGTAATAGTCCACCCCCGCGTCCGGACTGTGCAGGATGCCGGACAGCGGCGGATACGCCAGCCAGCCGGTGCGCGCGAATTCGCCCACGAACAGCGACATCATCACCAGCACGGCGCCGCCGGTGGTCATCCAGAAGCTGAAGTTGTTCAGGAAAGGAAAGGCCACGTCGCGCGCGCCGATCTGCAGCGGCACGATGTAGTTCATCAGGCCCGTGACCAGCGGCATGGCCACGAAGAAGATCATGATCACGCCGTGAGCGGTGAAGATCTGGTCATAGTGGTGCGGCGGCAGGTAGCCGGTGGAATCGCCGAAGGCGATGGCCTGCTGCAGCCGCATCATGATGGCGTCGGCGAAGCCGCGCAGCAGCATGATGATGCCCAGGATCATGTACATGATCCCGATCTTCTTGTGGTCGATGCTGGTGAACCACTCGCGCCACAGGTAGCCCCATTTGCCGTAGTAGGTGATCGCGCCCAGCAGCGCGATGCCGCCCAGCGCCACCATGGCGAAGGTGGCGATCAGGATGGGCTCGTGCAGGGGAATGGCGTCCCAGGTCAGGCGGCCGAAGATCAGCTTGGCGAGGTCTGTTTGATCCGTCATCTTGATTCCTGGATAGAAGACCGGGGTTGCGCCGCGCCGCCGTGCCTGGCGGCGGGCGCGCGGGCGGCTACATGGCCAGTTCCGAGGCCGAGGTGCACATGGCGCCCACGTACTGCCTGGGCGGCCCGTCCAGCCCGATGCGCTCGCGCGTGGCGGCGTCCAGGCTGGCCAGGTTGCGCGCGCCGGGCAGGCCCATGCCGCCTCGGGCGTCGATGGCCATGGCGTCCTTCATGCACATGCGGTTGGTTTCCACGCAACGATTGACGATGGCGTCGAACAGGCCGGGCGCGACGCTGGCGTATTGCTGGACGGGGTTGCGCTCGCTGGGCTGTTCGAGCTTAAGGTAGGCCGCGCGGTCCAGCGTGGCGCCCGAGGCGCGCGCGCCGGCGATCCAGCGGTCGAAGCCGGCCTGGTCCACGCCGTGGAAGCGGAAGCGCATGCCGGAGAATCCCGCGCCGCTGTAGTTGGCCGACAGGCCCTCGTATTCGCCGGGATGGTTGATGACCGCGTGCAGCGTGGTCTGCATGCCGGGCATGGCGTAGATCTGGCCGGCCAGCGCCGGCACGAAGAAGGAATTCATCACCGATGACGAGGTGATCTTGAACTGGATCGGGCGATCCACCGGCGCGGCCATTTCATTGACGGCGGCGACGCCCTGCTCGGGATAGAGGAACAGCCACTTCCAGTCCAGCGCCACCACTTCCACCACCAGCGGCTTGGTGCCGGGCGGCACTTCGCGGCCCTCGGACAGGCGCGCCAGCGGACGGTAGGGATCGAGCTGGTGGGTGCTGACCCAGGTCAGCGCGCCCAGCGCGATGATGATGAGCAGCGGCGCGGCCCAGATCAGCAGCTCCAGCACGGTGGAGTGGTTCCATTCGGGATCGTAGTGCGCGGCCTTGTTGTTGGCGCGGTAGCGCCACGCGAACAGGAAGGTGAGCAGGATCACCGGCACGATGATCAGCAGCATCAGCACGGTGGAGATGATGATCAGGTTGCGCTGCTGCAGGGCCACGTCGCCGGAGGGCGAGAGCAGTACCGCATTGCATCCGGAGAGCAATGGCAGGGCGGCAATCAACATCCATCCGCAAAGCCTTGGGAGAGACAGCATGGCCATACCCCGAAACGTAACCGTGGGAGCTAAACCGAACACTACGCTGGAAGCCGCCAAAAATCTAGGGTAAAAAGAGCAAAAGTATGCGGGACCCAACATGCCGCGCCGCGCCAAGGCCCTTTGCGGGCGCGGCTTGCCGGGCATAGGGGGTGCCGCATGCGGATGTGTTGCAAGAGCGTAGGCCAGGCGTATTACAACCCTCCTTTCAGCGAGCAATCACATGGCGACCACCACGCGATATCCCGGTCATGCCCCCGCCGTTCCCGAGCCGGGCGCGGCCGGACACGGCGGCCACGCCAAGGTGGCGCCAGGCGAGATCGCGGTAGGGGTCATCGTCGGGCGCACCTCCGAATACTTCGACTTCTTCGTCTTCGGCATCGCCTGCGTGCTGGTCTTTCCCAGCGTGTTCTTCCCGTTCGAGCCGGCGCTCGAGGGCACGCTCTGGTCCTTCGTCATCTTCAGCTTCGCCTTCATCGCGCGGCCCATCGGCACCGCGCTGTCCATGGCCATCCAGCGCCGCTGGGGGCGCGCGACCAAGCTCACCGCCGCGCTGTTCCTGCTGGGCACGGCCACCGTGGGCATGGCCTTCCTGCCGGGCTACGACGTGATCGGCATGCACGCCATCACGCTGCTGGCGGTGTTCCGATGCCTGCAGGGCCTGGCGCTGGGCGGCTCCTGGGACGGCCTGCCGTCGCTGCTGGCGTTGAACGCGCCGCCGCAGCGCCGCGGCTGGTACGCGATGCTGGGCCAGCTGGGCGCGCCCATCGGCTTCATGGTCGCCAGCGCGCTGTTCCTGTTCCTGCACCTGACGCTGACGCAGGCCGACTTCCTGGAATGGGGCTGGCGCTATCCCTTCTTCGTGGCCTTCGCCATCAACGTGGTGGCGCTGTTCGCGCGGTTGCGCCTGGTCGTGACCGAGGAATACACGCAGTTGCTCGAAGAGGGCGAGCTCGAACCCATCGCCATCGTCGAGATCGTGCGCGACCAGGGCTACAACCTGTTCCTAGGCGCCTTCGCGGCCCTGGCCAGCTACGCGCTGTTCCATCTGGTCACGGTGTTCCCGCTGTCGTGGATCGCGGTCAGCGGCACGCAGCAGATATCCGATGTGCTGATCGTGCAGATCGTGGGCGCGGCGGTTGCCATCCTGGGCACGATGGTGTCCGGCTGGATCGCCGACCGCATCGGCCGGCGCACCACGTTGGGCCTGTTCGCCGCGGCCATCGGCGTGTTCGCGCTGGTATCGCCCTGGCTGCTGGGCGGCGGTCCGAAGTCGCAGGACGCCTTCATCCTGATCGGTTTCGCGCTGCTGGGCCTGTCCTATGGGCAGGCCTCGGGCACGGTCACGGCGAACTTCACGCGCCGCTTCCGCTACACCGGCGCGGCGCTGACGTCCGACATGGCCTGGCTGTTCGGCGCGGCTTTCGCGCCGCTGGTCGCGCTGGGCCTGTCGGCGCGCTTCGGGCTGGTGGCGGTCAGCGTGTATCTGCTGTCCGGCGTGGCTTGCACCCTGCTGGCGCTGCGCGTCAACAAGGCGCTGGAAGACACGCGCGACTGAATGGCTTGTCGCATGCCGCGCGCGGCGCTATGGGGGAACTATCCCCCGTAGCCTTCCAGGACGTTGGCGACGTTGGTGCCGACTGCTTCCACCGCATAGCCGCCCTCCATCGTGAAGACGGCCGGCAGCCCCAGGCTCGCCAGGTCGCGGCCGACCTGCAGGTAGTCGGCGCTGGCCAGCTTGAACTTCGAGATCGGATCGCCTTCGAAGGTGTCCACGCCCAGCGCGATCACCAGCGCGTCGGCGCGGAAGTCCTGTACCGCGCGCATGCCGGCGCGCAGCGCCTCGCGCCAGCCGGCGTAGCCGGTGCCGGCGGCCAGCGGCAGGTTCAGGTTGCAGCCGTCGCCGGCGCCCGCGCCGCGTTCGTCGGCGTGTCCCAGGAAGAACGGATACTCGGTGAGCGGATCGCCGTGCACCGACACGGTCAGCACGTCGCCGCGCTCATAGAAGATGGTCTGGGTGCCGTTGCCGTGGTGGTAATCGATGTCCAGCACGGCGACGCGCGCGGCGCCGGCCTCGCGCAGCGCCTGCGCGGCCAGGGCCGCGTTGTTCAGGAAGCAGTAGCCGCCGAAGAAGTCCGGGCCGGCGTGATGGCCGGGCGGACGCGTTAGCGCCATGGCCGCGCGCGGGCCGCCCGCGCCGCCCACGGCACGCGCCGCGTCGATGGCGCAGGCCGCGCCGGCCAGCGCGGCGTCCCAGGTGCCGGCCGTCAGCGGCGAGCCGCTGTCGAACGAATACAGGCCGGCGCGCGCGGCGAAGTTGGCGGGCGTCACGTCATGGCGGAAACCCCGCACCGGCCAGACGGACGGCAGCACGTCGAGCTCGGCGTTGGCCGGATCCAGCGCGATCCACTCCTGCCACGCGCCTTGCAGGAAATCCAGGTAGCGAGGGCTGTGCACGCGCCCCAGCAGCGCCATGTCGGCGGGTGCGGGCGCGCGCAGTTCGCCGATGCCGCGCTGGCGCAGGGCCTGCAGCACGTACTCCAGACGCGCGGGCGATTCATGGCAGGGCACCAGCTTGCCTCGGAACATTTCCTGGCGGCCGGCGTGGCGGTGATGGACGGGGTTGTGGAAGATCAGCACGGCAGCGCTCTGTCGTTGGGGAATGCGCCACTATAGCGGCCGCGCGGCATAGAAGGCGACGGCGGCCAGCTCGCGCAGCAGCGAATACAGGTCGCGCGGCTCGGCATAGGCCGGATGCGCGCCGCCCACTTGCAGGATGCCGTGGCGCCTGAGCGCCAGCATGGTGCGCGGCACATGGAAATACTGCGTCACGGCCAGCGCGCGGACATAGCCATGCTCGCGCATGTAGGCGCTGGCGTGGCGGGCCGTGGCCCAGGTATCGACTCCGGCGCTGTCCGCCACAATGCGGTCGGCGGGCACGCCGCGGCCGATCAGGTAGTCGCGCATCACGGCGGCTTCGTCGGCGCCGGCCGCGTCCACGCCGCCGCTGACGAACAGGATGCGGCATTGCGCGGCGGCGTAGCAGTCATAGGCGCGGTCCAGGCGCGCGGCCAGGCGTGGCGAGGGCCGGCCGTCGGGCGCGACCGTATTGCCCAGCACCACGGCCACGTCTGCGGGACCGGCTGGCGCCAGCAGGCCGACGGCGGCCAGGATCGAGGCGGCCAGCACGACGAACGCGGCCAGGACAGCCAGGCCGCGCGCGAGGCGTCGTCGGAAGGATTTCAACTCAGCGTGCCTGCCGATCCGGCGCCGGGGCGGCTTCCTGCGCGGGCGCCGCGCGACCGTGCCTGTCGATGACCAGATCGACGTAGCGCAGCCACTTGAGCGTCGCGGCGTCCTTCTGCCCGGGCAGGCGCACCTGCAGCCAGCCCGCCGGTCGCAGCGCCACCACGTTATACCGCTCGCCTGAGCGCAGCTGCGTCGAAGGGCCGTTCTTGATATCGGGCGCGTCATAGAGATCGACGCGGTCGAAGGGCGCCACGTTGTCGCCGCCGTCGAACGGCGAGCCTTCGCCTTCCAGCAGGATTCGGGCCACCGTGCCGTCGCCGTGGAACTCGTACTGGGCGTCGACCTTCGCGCTAGCCTGCGGGAACCAGACCTGCGTGCTCCAGGACACGGGAACGGCCGTGCCGTCGGGGCGCACGGTGTAGCTTTCCTCTCCCTGGCTGTCGGCGCTGTATCGGCAACCCGTGGAGAAGGCGGGCTTGCCGGCGTCGAAGACCGGGTTGACGAAGCCGTGGCAGGGGCTGGCCTCGGGAGCGGGATGGCGGATCTCCTGGTAGCGTCCCTCGTTCGGGCGATACAGGAACAGGCGCATGCGTGCCTGCGTGCCGCCGCCGGATTGGCCGATGGCCAGGTCGGCGTAACCATCGTGGTCGATGTCGGGCGTTTCGAACACATCCACTGCTTCGTCGTCCATGACGGCCAGTTGCTGGACGGGGCCCTTGCCCACGCGCGCCGAGACTGTGTGCCGGTCCTGCCCCGACACGGTGACGACCGCCGTCAGGCCGGGCTTGATCTGGTACGCGTGATCGCGCGCGCCGGCGTATGCGCCGGGCAGGAGCAGGACGAGGATGGCGGTGGCCAGAAGGGTGCGCTTCAAGGTCTTGCTCCCGTGTCGGTCGGATGGCCTGCATTATGCAGCAGCGGCGCGCCGGCCTTACGGGTATTACCGGGGCCGCGCCGCCGGGCCGACGCGACGATCGTGAGTAGAATGGCCGATACCGGCCAGACCGCCCGCGCCCGCCATGAATCTCCCGTTTCCGATCCGCCAAGAATGCCCGCCGGGCGCCTGTGTGTGCGACCGCGACAGGCTATTGGCCGATCCCGCCGCCGACATCCGCGTGCTGCGGCTCACCAGGGAAGAGGAAAAGCGCCTGATCACGCGGCTGGAAAACCTGGCCAGCCTGGCCGACCTGCGCGGCATGCAGGAACGCTTGCGGGCGCAGCTGGGTATCGTGGTCCGGATCCTGCCCAGCGACAACGAGGTGCGCACCACGCGCGGCATCTTCATCCAGCTGGACGAGCAGCCTGGCCTGTGCCGCAAGACGCGCTCGGCGATTCCAGCGGCGATCCGCCGCAGCTTCGATACCCGCCCTGAAATCGTCTATGCGCTGCTGAACGAGCGCGACCTGCTGGCTGGCGCCTGAGCGGGCCGATTCAGCGACGGCGCGGTCCCGGGCAGGGGTTCAGCGGCTCCACGCGGGTCGGCGTGCGCCCCGCCTGCGGGCTGGATTCCATCTTCTTGCCGCTGCGCGCCGGGTAGGCCAGCAGCACGGCGGCGCCGGTTTTCAGCGTCGGCGATTGCGCGGTGCCATAGGCGACCGTCCAGCCGCGCGTCGCCAGCGGCGCCAGCGTGTATTGCAGCGCCGATCCGGGCGACACGTGCGCCACCTTGCCGGCGTACAGCTCCTCTTCGCGGACCAGCTGGTCGTTCATCGATTGGTATGTGGCGATGCTGACCAGCGCGGCCGATTCGCCGTGGCGGGCCAGGACGGCGGTTTCATATTTCCCGGGAGCGATGTCGGTGAGGCTGACCTCGATCTCGCCGGCCGCATGCCCGCCGGCGTCCAGGCGCACGCCGGTCACGTCGGCGCGCGCCAGCGGCACGGCGCCGGTATTTTGCACGCGCACGCTGTATTGGCCGGAGGTGCCGGCCACGGTGCAGACGATGACGCCATAGGCGGGGGCGATGCTCAGGGCCGACGCGGGACCGGCGGCCAGCGCCGTGGCCAGCAGGCATAGGCGGGCGGGTGTCGTGTTCACGGGCTCCTCCTCAGGCGACTTGGGTGATGGTCAGCGCTGCGCCCAGGTCGATCCTGCCTTCGACAAAATTCCTGATGGCATCTTCCGCATCCATGATCCGTTCCCCGTGTGGCTGAATTCAGCGCTTGCGGCCCGCTGCCAGCGCGTGCCCGCGCCGGCGGAGGGCGACCGCAAGCCAGGGCATTATCCCACCACCTGGCCGCCGGCCTGGTCGGCCTGCTGGCGCTTGCCGGCCAGCCAGTGCAGGATCAGCGCCAGCACCAGCAGCGCGGCCATGATGAAGCCCCAGAAGATCCAGCCCAGCACCGAGATCCAGGTGCCCAGGCCGCCGGCCGCGGGCAGGATCTGGTTCAGGCCCTGCACGGCCCACACCAGCGATTCCTGCAGGCCCTTCAGCCAGGACGGATCGACCCAGGGCGCGGCCCAGGCCGGTGGATTCCATTGCGCGGTGCCCAGCGCGGCGGCGCCCGGCACCTGCGAGCCGGCGATCAGCGACAGCACCCAGTTGGCCAGCTGCAGGGTCAGGGCGACGAATCCGGTCCACAGCGCGGCCAGCGCGGCGAAAGCGATCCAGATGATTTTCTTCATGAAAGCGGTACTCCAGAGTGCGGAAAAGCCACCAGGATAGAGCCGATTCTATTTCTGAAAAACCAGCGACAATGTGACAAACGTTAAGAAAAAACCGAAGTCTTGGCCTGTTCCAGGATGCGTCGCACCAGGGGATGGTTCTGTCCCCGGCGATTGCGGATGGCGTGGATCTCCTCGTGGACCGCGTCGCAGCGGGCCAGCGGCCGCAGGCCGCGCAGCAGGCCGATGTCGTCGCCGCCCAGCCGGCTGAGCGGAAACACGCCCAGGCCGCGCGCGGCGAACACCGACATCAGCGCGCTGTCCTCGAATTCCCCGACCACGTTGGGATGGATACCCTGCTCGCGGAACCAGCGGTCCAGGGTCTGGCGCAGCACCGAGTGGCCGGTGGGCAGCAGCACGGGCAGGCGCTCCAGCGATTGCGGAAAGGCCTGTACGTCGGCGCGCCGCAGCAGGCGCGAGGGGCCATACCAGTCCACCGGCGAGGACACCAGCCGGTCGCTGGTCAGGCGCAGGTTGGGGTTGGCCGGCGCGCCCTGGCCGGCCAGCACCAGATCCAGGTGATGCTGCGCCAGTTCGCCCAGCAGTTCCTCGAACTCGCCTTCGTGGCAGGTCAGCCGCAGGTCTGGCGTGTCCAGCACCGGGCCGAGCAGCGCGTGCGCGGCCAGCTTGGAAATGCCGTCGGACAGGCCCACGGACAGCCGGATCACCGGCTTGGTGGCGGCGGTGCGCACTTCCTGCGCCAGGCCCTGGCCGATCTGGAAAATTTCCTCGGCGCGGGCGAAGGCCGCCTGGCCGGCGTCGGTCAGGGCCACGCCGCGTCCGGCCGGCTTGAGCAGCTGGTGCCCCAGGTTGCGCTCCAGCTCGCGCACCTGGGCGCTGATGGTCTGGATGGCCATGTCCAGCCGTTCGGCGGCGCGGGAAAAGCCGCCTTCCTTGGCGACCATCCAGAAGTAGTACAGGTGGCGGTAGTTCAGCATGGGGACGGATCCGGTCTTTCGATACTTCGATTTTTCCGAACCTTAACTCAATTTCCGGCTGATTTCTCAAGCAGGCCCGAATCCGGATCATGAGCGCCTTCGGATCTTAGATTTCAGACCCAAGCGGAATACACATGGAAACCCTGCTGACCTTCTTCAATGCCGACTTCCTCGGCACGCCAGCCTGGAGCTGGCTGCTCTTCCTGGGCATCGTCGTGACGCTGCTGGCCTTCGACCTGGGCGTGCTGCACCGTGACGAACGCGAGATCGGCGTGCGCGAAAGCCTGCTGCTCTCGGCCGGCTACATCACCGCCGCGCTGATCTTCGGCGCCTGGGTGTGGTGGCAGATGGGCGCGGCCAGCGGCATGGCCTACTACACCGGCTTCATGATCGAGAAGTCGCTGTCCATGGACAACGTCTTCGTTATCGCGCTGATCTTCAGCTTCTTCGCGATCCCGCGCCAGTATCAGCACCGCGTGCTGTTCTGGGGCATCCTGGGCGTGATCGTGCTGCGCGCCATCATGATCGGCCTGGGCGCGGCCCTGGTCAGCAACTTCGGCTGGCTGCTGTACCTGTTCGGCGCGTTCCTGGTGTTCACCGGCATCAAGATGTGGCTGATCGCCGACCAGGAGCCGGACATCGCCAGCAATCCGATCCTGAAGTTCCTCAAGCGCCGCATGCGCGTGACGGACGGCCTGCGCGGCAATGCGTTCTGGGTCTACGAGAACGATCCGGCCACGTCGCGCAAGGTGCGCTGGGCCACCCCGCTGCTGCTGGCCCTGGTGCTGATCGAATTCGTGGACCTGCTGTTCGCGGTGGATTCGGTGCCGGCGATCTTCGCCATCACCACCGATCCGTTCATCGTCTACACCAGCAACATCTTTGCGATCCTGGGCCTGCGCGCGCTGTACTTCGCGCTGGCGGCGATGATCCACCGCTTCCACTACCTGAAGTACGCGCTGGCCCTGGTGCTGGTGTTCATCGGCGGCAAGATTTTCCTGGTCGGCTTCGTCGGCAAGGTGCCGGCGGCCCTGTCGCTGAGCGTGACCTTCGGCCTGATCCTGGGCGGCGTGCTGTTCTCGCTGTGGAAGACGCGCAAGGCGGCGTTGCAGGCGGGCTGATGCCGCGAGGACCGGCGGCCCCTCAAGGGGCCGTCGGCCCGATGAAGTCCATGATGGCCCGCGCCGCTTCTTGCGGCGCGGTTTGCAGCAGGCAGTGCGGCGCGGCGATCTCGACCCGTCGCGCCTGCGGGATCATGGCCATGACATGGTCCCCCGCCCGGCGCGGCACTACGCGATCGTCGCGCGCGCGCAGGTACAGCACCGGCAGCGTCACGCCGCTCATGCGGGGGCCGGCATCCACGTCCATCACGGCCCGCAGCCGCGCGCGCATGACCCGATACTCGACCCGCGACACCGCGTCCAGCAGCTGGGTCCGCAGGCCGGGATCGGCGCGCGGTCCCAGCAGCATGCGGACGAGCAGGGCGCCGGGCAGCAGCGATACCGGGAGCAGGCCGGCCAGGAATCGGGCGTAGCCCAGTTCCGGCCGGGGATTGCGCAGGAAGGTCGCGCACAGGATCAGCCCGCGCAAGCCGGGCGGCGGATCGGCGGCGATGGCCGCGGCGATGGGGCCGGAGAACGATTCGCCCAGCAGCACGAAAGGCTGGTCCCTGGGTAGCGCGCGCCGCGCGTGCGCCTCCAGCTCGGCATAGCCTAGCGGCCGGTCGCAGGGGTAGCGGACGACAATGGTCCGCAAGGCGGGAGGCAGCGCGGGCAGCAAGGGCGCGAACAGATCGCCCGTGCCGTCCATGCCGGGCAGGAGTACCAGCGCGGTCATGCGGGATTCCGGTGTGGGCGTGGGCGCATTGTGGCATGGCGGGCGCGCCATACGCGGCTGATATGGATGAGGCGCGATCCGGGTATTTGTGGCGCGGGCGTTGCGGGCGTAGAGTGCGCAGGGCACGCAGACACCATTCCGGAGCCGCCATGAACTGGTCAGCCAAGCAGTATTCCGCCTTCGAGAACGAACGCACCCGCCCGGTGCGCGACCTGGTCGCCGCCCTGCCCAATGAGCGCGTGGCGCGGGCCGTGGACCTGGGCTGCGGCCCGGGCAACTCCACCGAGGTGCTGGCCGCGCGCTATCCGGACGCCGCGATCAGCGGCACGGACAATTCGCAGGACATGATCGACGCGGCGCGCAAGCGCCTGCCCGGCCTGGCCTTCGAGCTGTCGGACATCGCCGCCTGGAATCCGCCGGGAGGCTACGACGTGATCCTGGCGAACGCCTCCCTGCAATGGGTGCCGGGGCACGAGGAACTCTATCCGCGCCTGGTGGGCAAGCTGGCGCCGGGCGGCAGCCTGGCGGTGCAGACCCCGGACAACATGGAAGAGCCGGCGCACCGGCTGGCGCGCGAGGTCGCGGCGGACGGTCCCTGGGCCGCCAGGATCGGCGCGGTCAAGCACCCGCCGCGCCACAGCGCCGCCTGGTACTACGAATTGCTCAAGCCGGTCTGCGGCCGGCTCGATGTGTGGCGCACCATCTATCACCATCCCCTGGCCGGCGCGGCGGCGGTGGTGCAATGGTTCACCAGCACGGCGCTCAGGCCCTACCTGGGGCCGCTGGACCCGGCGGAGCAACAGGCCTTCCTGGCCGAATACCAGGCGCGCATCGAACGCGCCTATCCGGCCATGTCGGACGGCACCGTGCTGCTGCCGTTCCCGCGCCTGTTCATCGTCGCCGGGGCGAAGTAGCGGGCGGGCGTGGTGCCCAGCGCCTTGCGGAACATGGTGATGAAGGCGCTCACCGATTCATAGCCCAGCTGGTCGGCGCTGCGTTGCACGGACAAGCCCTCCGACAACCATTGCAGCGCCAGGATGATATGCAGGCGCTGGCGCCAGCGGCCGAAGCTCATGCCGACTTCCTGGCGCACCAGCCGCGCCAGCGTGCGTTCGCTCATCGCCACGCGCCGGCCCCAGTCGGCCAGGGTGGCGCGGTCGTCGGGCCGCGCCGCCAGCGCGTCGGCGATCTCGCGCAGGCGCGGGTGGGCGGGCAGGGGCAGGTGCAGCGGTTCCGGTTCCAGCCGCGCCAGCTGTTCGACCAGCACATCGGCCAGCCGGCGGTTGCCGGGCGCCGCGCTGTCCTCGGCCGACAGCGCCGCCAGATGGACCACCATTTCGCGCACCAGCGGCGTCACGCCCAGCGTCTGGCAGGTGGCCGGCATGCCGGGCGCCTCGGCGGGCACGAACAGGAAGTTGACCTGGCCGTTGCGCGTGACGTGATTGCAATGCGGCACGCCGCCGGGAATCCAGACGGCGCAGCGCGGCGGCACCATCCAGATGCCCTGCGGCACCGTGCAGGTCACGCCGCCTTCCAGGCACAGCACCAGTTGGCTCATGCGGTGCTGGTGCGTGGGCGATTCGTGGGCCCGGGCGGCGGTGTCCACGCGCATGGCGTAGGTCCATTGGCCGGGCCGGTCGGCGTCCAGGCCTGAAGGATCGGAGACGGGCGGGTACATGGCGTGCAAGCGGCTGGCGGAAGAAGGCTGCGGGCTGGTTTGGCCGGATTTGCGTATATTTTGTCATTGTCTCGAAATTCAGCAAGCGGCCGCGTCGCTAAGCTGTGGATTCCGGGCCTGCCGGCCAATCGCCGGCGCCCGCCGCAACTTCCAGGTGTCCGATGTCTGTTTCCTCTTCCGACGCCCGCGTCCTCAGCCGTCCCGTGCTGCTGGTCGCCGGCATTCTCTGCATCGCCATGGCGCTGCGCGCGCCCGTGACCGGCGTGGCGCCGCTGATCGGCATGATCCGCGCGCAGCTGGGTCTCAGCTCCACCGCCGCCGGCATGCTGATCACCTTGCCCCTGCTGGCCTTCGCCGCCGGCTCGCTGGCCGCCGCCGGCCTGGCGCGCCGCTACGGGCTGGAGCGCACGCTGTTCGGCGCGCTGCTGCTGATCGCCGCCGGCATCGTCGGCCGTTCCCTCGGATCCGAGGCCGCGCTCTACGCCGGCACCGTCGTCATCGGCGCGGGCATCGCGCTGGGCAATGTGCTGCTGCCCAGCCTGGTCAAGCGCGATTTTCCGCGGCGCGTGGCCGGGCTGACCTCGGCCTATGTGCTGACCATGAGCGTGATCGCGGGCGCGGCCTCGGCCGTGGCGATTCCGCTGGCCGCGCTGTCCGACGCGACGTGGCGCTTTTCGGCGCTGTGCCTGCTGGCGGTGCCGGCGCTGGGCGCATTGCTGTGGCTGCCGCAGTTGTCCCGCCGCACCCGGCCCGCGTCCGTCACGGCGCACGCGCCGCACGGCGAGCGGCTGTGGGGCAGCGCGCTGGCCTGGCAGGTGACGCTGTTCCTGGGCATCAATTCCTTCGTGTTCTATGTGATGGTGAGCTGGCTGCCGGCGATCCTGCAGGATGCCGGCTACACGGCGGAGCAGGCCGGCTCGCTGCATGGCCTGCTGCAGCTGATGTCGGCGGGGCCGGCGCTGTTCCTGGCGCCGGCCGTGCACAGGATGAAGGACCAGCGCGCCGTGGCGGCCGGCGCGGCGGGCGCGTCCTGCGTGGCGATGATCGGCCTGATCGTCGCGCCGGGCTGGGCCAGCCTGTGGATCGTGCTGATGGGCCTGGGCATGGGCGCGGGCATCATCCTGGGACTGGCCTTCGTCGGGTTGCGGGCGCGCCATGCGCAGCAGGCGGCGTCGCTGTCGGGCATGGCGCAGTTCGTGGGCTATCTGCTGGCCGCCTCGGGGCCGCTGCTGATCGGCGCGCTCCATGACGCGCTGGGCGGCTGGAGCGCGGCGCTGGCGCTGTGCGCGGCGGCCTGCGGGGCGATGGCCGCCGCCGGACTGTACGCCGGCCGCGCCATCCAGATCGGCTCGTTCTCGGCCGGCGCGCATGCCGCGCCGGCGCGGGCGTCTCGCTGAGCCTATTGCCAGCCGCCGCCCAGCGCCCGATACAGGTCCACCAGCGCCAGCGATACCGCTGCCTCGGTGGCCACGCGTGACTGGTCGTTCGCCAGCACCGCGTTCTGCGCGCTGAGCACATTGACGAAGTCCGACGCGCCCTCGGCATAGCGGCGCTGGGCATGCAGCAGCGCCTGGCGCGCGCTGGCCGACGCGCGTTCCAGGCTGGTCCGCGCCTGCTGCTGGCTACGATAGGCCGTCATGGCGTTGTCGACATCGTGCCAGGCGCCGAGCACGGTTTTCTGGAATGCCAGCGCTGCCTCTTGGGCCTGCGCCTCGCGCAGCCGCAGCCGGCCGCGCAGCCTGCCGCCCTCGAAGAGAGGGATCTGCAGCGCCGGGCCCACGCCGAAGATGCCGGCGCGGTCGGTGTCCAGCTTGCCCAGTTGCAGCGCCTGCAGCCCGATGTTGCCCGACAGGGTGATGCGCGGATAGAAATCGCCCTCGGCCACGCCGATCGCGGCCACCGCGGCATGCAGGCGGGCCTGAGCCTGGCGGATGTCAGGACGCCGCTCGGCCAGCTCGCTGGGCAGGCCCACCGGCACCCGCACCGGACCGCCAGGGATGGGCGCCAGCGTTTCCAGCCGCGCGTGCAGCGCGTGCGGCGGCTGGTCCAGCAACAGCGCCAGGGCGTTCATCAGCTGGTCCACGCGCAGCGCCAGCGGCGGCACGGCCGCCTCGATGGCGGCGGCCTGGGCATCCGCCTGGGACACATCCAGCTCGGTCGCCACGCCTTCGCGTTGCCGCAGCCGCGTGAGCGCGAGATTGCGATTGGCGTTGTCCAGCGTCTGGCGCAGCACCGCCAGCTGGTTCTGGGCGCCGCGCAGCCGGATGTAGTGGCTGGCGGTTTCCGCGCGCACCGACAGCATGACGCCGCGCTGCGCTTCCAGCGCGGCCTGCGACAGCGCGCCGGCCTGTTCGACCTCGCGCCGCACGCGGCCCCACAGGTCCAGTTCCCAGCTGGCATCGACGCCGGTTTGCCACAGGTTGAACGAGGACTTGCCGCCGCGTCCGGACGGATCGGACAGCCCGGCCTCGCTGTTCTGGCCGCGCCGGTAGGAGGCGTTCGCGCCCAGCTTGGGCAAGCCGTCGGCCTCGGTCACGCGCAGCGCCGCGCGGCTTTGCCGCAGCCGCTCGTAGGCGATCAGGATGTCGGGATTGGCGGCGCTGGCCTCGGCCACCAGCGCGCTGAGTTCAGGGTCGCCGAAGCTGTCCCACCAGGCGTCATTGACCGGCTGGGCCACCGGCGCGCTGGCCGGGCCGCCCGTGCCGGCATCGCGCCATTGCGTCGGCAGTTGCGCCTGAGGCGCCTGGAAGTCCGGTCCCACGGCGCAGCCGCCCAGGCTCAACAGCGCCGAGGTCAGGACCAGGCGCGGTATTTTCAACAGGCTCATTTCGTGGCCTCCGCGAGCAGGGGCATGGTCTCGACCACGGCCTCGACCGACATGCCGGCGCGCAGCGGCGGCGCGCCGGCAGGCGTGGCGTCGAGCACGATCTTGACCGGCAGGCGCTGCGCGATCTTGGTGAAGTTGCCCGTGGCGTTGCTGGGCGCGACCGGCGACAGGCTCAGGCCGGTGGCGGGCGCGATGCTCTGCACGGTGCCGCGAAGCCGCAGGTCGGGATAGGCATCCACGGTGACGGTCGCGGGCTGGCCGGGTCGCATGTGGGTCAGCTGCTTTTCGCGGAAGTTCGCCACTACGTAGGCCTGCTGCAGCGGCACCACGGCCAGGATCGGCGTGCCGGGGGCGACGTAGGCGCCCACGCGCAGCGCGCGGCGTCCGACCACGCCGTCGACCGGCGAAATGATGCGGGTGTGGGACAGGTTGAGTTCGGCGCGGTCGACCAGCGCCTGCGCGCGCAGCACGCCGGCCCGGGCCGCCTCGTGCTGCGCGGCCAGCACGTCCTGCTGCTTGCGCGTGGCCTGGAGGGTGGCCTGGTGCTCGGCCTGGCGCGCCTGGGTCATGTCCAGGCGGCTGCGGGCCTGCTCATAGGCCTGGCGCGTGCCGGCGCCCTCGCTCGCCAGGTTGCGGTGGCGCTGGACTTCGCTCTCGGCGAAGCGCAGGTCGGCGGCGTCGGCCCGCGTGACCGCCAGCGCCTGGCTGATCACCGCCTGATGGCGTTCCAGCGTGGCGCTGGCGTTGACGAGCTGGGCCGAGGCCACGGCCAGGTCGGCGCGGGCCGCGGCCAGGGCGGCCACGTACTCGCGGTCGTCGATGCGGGCCAGCAGCTGGCCGGCGGCGACGCTCTGGTTGTCTTCCGCCAGCACTTCCTGGATGAAGCCGGATACCTGGGGCGCGACCACGGTGTGGTCGGCGACGACGGCGGCGTCGTCGGTGGATTCGGTCGGCGACGTGCCCGACCAGGCCCAGCCGGTGTAGGCGAGCAGGCCGAGCGCGCCGGCCAGCGCGGCGCGGGGAAGATGAGGACGGATTGTGGAATAAGTCATGATGTTCTCGATGATCAGGCCGCCGCGCGCGGAGGATAGATGCGCGTCGCGACGAAGGGGATGAGCAGGATGAGCAGCAGGGCCACGGCGGCCATGCACAGGTACAGGTCGGCGGACGTGAGCGCCGTGGCCTGCTCCTGCACGCGGCGCGCCAGCGTGGCCGCGCTTTCTCCATCCGCGCTCAGCGGAAAGCTGCCGAGCTGGTCGGCCAGCATGTGGCTGTGGTGATGGCGGCGCCAGGTCGTCAGCGCGTCCAGCAGGCCGGTGGCCGCCACCGCGGCGAAACCCTTGATGGTGTTGAACCAGGCCGAGGCGAACGGCCCGTCTTGCGGCGCCAGGCCGCCGGTGGCCAGCATCAGCAGCGGAATGACCGCCATGGGCTGGGCGAAGATCTGCACGGCCTCCAGCGCGTAGAACTGCTCGCGCGACCAGGCCGGCGTCAGCTGCGAGCCCAGCGCGCATGACAGCGCCAGCAGGCCCAGGCCGGCGGCCAGCACCCAGCGGCAGTCGACCCGGCGCAGGTTGCACAGCGCGGCCACCAGTGGCAGCGCGATCAGCTGGGGCAGGCCCATGGCCAGCAGCACCGGCGCGGTTTCCAGCGGCCGGTAGCCGCGCAGCTGCGCCAGGAAGCTCGAAGGGATCAGGATCACGCCCAGCAGCACCACCAGCACGCCGCCCAGCGTGAGCAGCGAGTGGCTGAGGTTGCGGTTGCGCAGCAGCTGGATCTTGAAGAACGGCAGCGGGTGGAACCACTCGTTCAGCAGGAACAGGGCCATCAGCGCGCCGCCGCCGCCCAGCAGCATGCGGATCAGCGGCGAGTTGAGCCAGTCCAGGCGCTCGCCCTGCAGCAGGCCGATGACCAGCATGGCCAGCGCGGGGGCGCCCAGCAGCAGGCCGCGCCAGTCGAACACGCGCAAGCGCTCCAGCTTGAGCGGGTCCTGCGGCAGGCCGCGCCAGACCATGACAGCCGCCACGGCGGCGGGCGGGATCACCAGCCAGAAGGTCCAGCGCCAGCCCAGCGTCTCGGTGCAGAACGCGGCCAGCGGAATGCCCAGGCTGGGCGCGAAGGTGGCGGTCAGGGCATAGCCGCCCAGGCCGTAGAGCTTGATGTTGGCGGGCAGGAAGCGCAGCGCCACCGTCATCAGCATCGGCGGCAGGGCGCCGCCGGCCAGGCCTTGCAGCGTGCGCAATGCGAGCAGGGTCGGATAGTCGCGCGCGAACGGGCTGAGCGCGCCGAAGACGGCGAAGGCGACCAGCATCGCGGTGGTGAAGCGACGCAGCGAGAACGTCACCGAGCACCACGGGGCGAACGCCATGGCGCAGACCGAGGCTGCCGCGTAGACGGCGACGAACCAGGTGCCCTGGTCGTAGCCGATGCCGAGGGCGCCGCGGATGTCGGCCAGCGCCATCTTGGTGACGTTTTCGTTCAGGCCGGCCAGGATCACGGCCAGCAGCACGCCGACCAGGCCGGTCAGGATGCGCGCGCCGAATGCGGCGGCCGGGGGAGCGGCGGCCGCAGGCGCTTGGGGCGGGAAGGGAGCGGTCGCGGCGGTCATGCTTGCCTCGCGCCAGGAGTAGGGAATGAAGACATGGGTATCGCGTACTTGCAGAAAACAGCCCCAAGTCTAGGCAGGCTCGCGTTTCGGAAAAACCGGTCGCGGCGCAGCCCTGGCTTGCGCGCCGTGCAAGTGTGGGCGGATTTCCGCCATGCGCCGGGCGGCAGTTGCGTCGCGTGCAATCCTGGCTTGCGCGTGGCGGGATTTATCGGCCGGCGGCCTCGCGCCAATATGGCGGCACGCAAACCAACGCAGAGGATTTCCATGCAAACCCTAAGACTCTCCGCCCTGACCCTATGCCTGGCCTTCGTCGCCGGCGCCGCCCACGCCGAGGGCAAGACCCGCGAGCAAGTGCGCGCCGAGCTGATGGAAGCCAAGGCCGCCGGACTGGTCACCTATGGCGAACAGCAATATCCCGTCGACGTGCCCGACAACGCCGTCAAGACGCGCCAGCAGGTGCTGGAAGAACGCGACGCCGCCCGCGCCGCCGGCCAGATCACCCGCGGCGAACTGGACTATCCGCCCGTCGCCCGGGAAGCCGCCGGCAAGACCCGCGAACAGGTCATCGCCGAAATGCGCCAGGCCCGCGCCCAGGGCCTGATGAAGTCGGGCGAACTCGACTATCCGCCCACCGGCCATTGATGGTTTTCACCGCCAGACTTCCATAGGCATACACACACCATGATGAAGAAAATCGCTTTCGCCGCCATCGGGGCGGGCCTGGCCGGATCCGCGCTGGCCGCCGACACGAGCGTCACGCTGTACGGCTTGCTCGACATGGGCCTGGGTTATGAGCGCGTGCGCGCGCCCGGCTTCAAGCAAAACCGCATAGGCACCGTGCAGGGCGTGAACAGCGGCTCGCGTTTCGGCCTGCGCGGCGCCGAGGACCTGGGCGATGGCCTGCGCGCGATCTTCACCCTGGAAGGCGGCATCACGCCCCTGAACGGCAAGTCCGGCCAGAGCGGCCGCCTGTTCGGGCGCCAGGCCACCGTGGGCCTGGCGGACGACAGCTGGGGACAACTCGAATTCGGCCGCCAGGCCAACCTGGCGTCCAAGTACTTCAGCGGTCCGATCGATCCGTTCAGCGGCTCGTTCAACCTGGCCAACATGGGCACCACGTTCAGCGCGACGAACACCCTGCGCTATGACAACCTGGTGCTGTACCAATCGCCGGATTGGTCGGGCTTCCAGTTCGGCGTGGGCTATTCGTTCAATGCCGACGACACCCGTGCGCCGGCCACGGGCCAGAAGACGGGCTTCGCCACCGGCGACAACAATCGCGCGCTGACCACCGGCCTGCGCTACGCCAACGGCCCGCTCGCGCTGGTCGCCACCTATGATCGCTTCAATCCGACCAATGCCGCGGAAGGCGGGAAATCGCCCACGCGCATCCAGGAAACCATCATCGGCGGCGCCTACGATTTCGAGGTCGTGAAGCTGGGCGCTGCCATCGGACAGACCCGCGGCGGCTGGCTGCAAGGCGCGACGATGGGCGTGTCGCCCGACACCAAGGGCTACCGCAACGCCGATACGTTCAAGCTGGCCCACGGTTTTCGCGCTGATTCGTATACGGTCAACGCGACCGTGCCGCTGGGCAAGAGCAAGCTGATGGTGTCATGGCAGATGGCCCGCCCCAACGGCAGCGCCCTGACCGGCGACGATGCGAACACGCAGGTGGTCAGCGCCGCCTATACCTATGACTTCACCAAGCGCACCAACCTGTACGCCTATGTCGCCTACGCGGACAATTTCTCGTTCCGTCGCGACGTGACGGACACCGCCGTGGCCATGGGTATCCGGCATCGCTTCTAGGCGCGACGCGCGGGGGCGGCCTGGTTTCGGGTCGCCGCCAGCCGCGCGGCCTGGCCCAGCCGTTCCAGCCCTGCCGCCATCTCGGCGGACCAGGGCCGCGCGACGTTCAGGCGCAGGCAATGACCGTGCTTGCCCGCGGCCGAGAACAGGGCGCCGGGCGTGTAGGCGATGCCTTGTGACACCGCGTCGCGCAGCAGCGCCAGGGTGTCGGCCGGCTCGGGCAGTTCCAGCCACAGCCACCAGCCGCCTTCGGGACCCAGCACCCGCGTGCCCTGGGGAAAATGCCGTTGCGCACAGGCGCGCGCCGAGGCGGCGGCCTGCGCCAGCTGCGTCCGCAGCCGGCGCAGGTGCGCCGGCAGGCGGCCCGACTTCATGTAGTCGGCCAACACCTGTTGTTCCAGCAGCGGCGCGGCCAGCGAGCTGCCGATCTTCAGGGATTCCAGCTGGCGCTGGTGGCGTCCGCCCAGCACCCAACCCAGGCGAAAGCCCGGCGCCATGCTCTTGCTGCACGATCCGCAATAGATGACCTGGCCGTCGCGGTCCCAGGCCTTCACGGCCGGCGGCCGTTCCGCCGCGCTGCCCAGGTCGCCGAAGACGTCGTCCTCAATCAAGGCGATGCCGTGGCG
Organism: Achromobacter sp. 1011811831; assembly: GCF_059760905.1. Lineage (NCBI taxonomy): Bacteria > Pseudomonadati > Pseudomonadota > Betaproteobacteria > Burkholderiales > Alcaligenaceae > Achromobacter > Achromobacter sp. 1011811831. The sequence continues at coordinate 16,096 of NZ_JCBANG010000031.1, read as the reverse complement.
CTGCACGATCTTCAGCAGGCGGCGCTTGGCCGCCTCGGGCATGCAGGCCCCCAGCGGATTCTGGAACGACGGCATGGCCACCACGGCGCGCACGCCGCCGTGATGTTCCAGCGCATATTCCAGGGCTTCCAGGCTCATTCCCTGGCCGGGCACGCAAGGGACTTCCAGCGCGCGCAGGCCCAGGTGTTCGATGGCCTGGAGCAGGCCGAAGTACACGGGCGATTCGACGATGACGGTATCGCCGGGCCGGGCCACGGCCCGCAGCGCGATCTGCATGGCCTCGGTGGCGCCGTTGGTGACGAGCAGGTCCCGCGGATCCGCGTCGATGCCGCAGGCTGCCAGATGGCGCAGCACTTCATGCTTGAACGCGGGCAGGCCGGTGCCGGACGGATAGGCGCCCAGCAGCCGCGGATCCACGCGCAGCAGGCGCTGCGCGATGCGCGCCAGGGTCTCGCAGGGATACCACTCGGGCGCGGCGCTGGCCAGGTGCAGGGCCAGCGGCAGCGGCTGGGCCGTCAGCGCGTAGAGCTGGGTCATGCGGTGCTGCAGCGAGGCCAGCATGTCGTACTCGACGCCGGTGGGCGCGGGCGGCGGCGCGGCCTCGGGCGCGGCGCGCGCCTGCCGCAGCGCCTTCCAGTCCGCGACGTACATGCCGGACTTGTAGCGCGCCTGCGCATAGCCCTCGTGTTCAAGCTGACGGTAGCAGCGCGTGGCGGTGGAGACGCTGACGCTTTGCGCGGCGGCCAGCTCGCGCACGGAGGGCAGGCGGCCGCCCACGCGGTACTCGTGGGCGCGGATGGCGGCCTTGATCTGGTCGGCCAGTACGGCATAACTGTGCTGCATGACAGATCCGAAAATGAATGATCTGTGCAGCATAGCCCACGCGCGGACTGTCGCGCCCGGGCGCATGGCAACGGCGCATCATGCAGTTCGCGCAACCCTTTTCAGGAACTTCCTCGCCATGCACGCAGACAATTTTTCCCTGACCCGCTACTTCGACCGCATCGGCTACGCCGGTCCAGCCCGCGCCGACCTTGCCACGGTGTCCGAACTGATGCGGCGCCAGCTGTACACCGTGCCGTTCGAGAATCTGGACGTGCAGGCCGGGCTGGGCGTGTCGCTGGCGCCGGAGGACATCGCCGACAAGATCCTGGCGCGCGGCAGGGGCGGCTACTGCTACGAGGTCAACGGCCTGTTCTGCATGGCCATGCAGGCGCTGGGCGTGCCGCACCGCTATGTGTCGGCCCGGCCGATGTTCTATCCCGCCCGTCGTCCCCGCACCCACATGGCGCTGGTGCTGCGGCTGGACGGCCAGGACTGGCTGTGCGACCTGGGCTTCGGCAGCTACGGCATCCGCGCGCCCATGAGCCTGGCGGCGTTGGACACCGACATCCGCCAGGACATGGACCGCTTCATGTTGAGCCGCGAGGCGGACGGGGCCTACGTGCTCAAGGCCTGGCGCGACGGCGGCTGGCAGAACCAGTACGGTTTCGACCTGTCGCCGCAGGAATGGATCGATTTCGCGCCCGCGAACTACCTGAATTCGAACCATCCCGACGCGATCTTCGTGCAGAAGCGCGTGGTGGTGCTGCACAGTGAGCGTGGCCGCGCGATCCTGGTCGGCAACACGCTCAAGCTGGTCGACGAGACCGGCACGGTCGAGTCCGAGCTGGACGACGGCGCCGTGGCGCAGGCGTTGCGCGAGCGCTTCGGCCTGGCGCCGGCCTGAGGCCGCTCAGTCGAACACGCCGGACAGCACGTCGGCGACCACCGAGGTGGCGATGGCCACCAGAATCAGGTCGCTGCCGGCTACGCGCCATTCATAGCCGGGGTGCACGGGCAGGCGCGCCAGCATGGCGCCCGGCACCATTTTCTTGGCGATGCCGGGAGGCATCGGCTTGCCGCGAGCCAGGTTCTTGCGGATGCCGGGCGGCAGCGAACCGTAGCCGGTCGCGCCTGCCTGCACGGCGTAGCCGCGCGCCGTGGAGATGCTGATGCCCGCCGTGCTCAGCGTGACGCTGACCGAGCCGTTCGAATCGCGGTTGTCCTTGTTCTTGCCGTGACCCTGTCCGGCGTGATCGGGCTTGCCCTTGCCTTCGGGAGGCGCGGCATGCGCCGGGGCGGCGAGCGCCAAGGCGGCGGCCAATATGGCACAGGACAAAGAGGTGGAACGGAACATGGCGGTGGTCCTTTGGGGTGACATGCTGCGCTCAGCGTAGCGCCGCGCGGCCAACCATGCCACAGCTCGTCTCGGATTACTCGTAAAAATGGCGACAATCCGTGTCCTTGCAACGTCCCGGCCCGTTTTGGCGGATGAGCAGGCTAGAATGCCTTGCTTTTTTCCGGGAGGACGCACGATGAGGTATTTCCTGATCCTGGTAGGGGCCGCCGTAGTCGCCTACCTGCTCGCGCGGGGCATCGCCGCGGTCCTTTCCGACCGCAAACGTTCCAAGAAAGAGAGGGATTGAAATGAAGCCTGCGGATCTGCAGATCGTCAAGGCGGCCAAGCCGCGCAGCCTGGCAGTGGCCATCGGCACCGGACTGTTGTTCGTGCTGATCCTGTTCCTGGCCTTCGGCTCATGGTTCCAGGTGGACCAGGGCGAGCGCGGCGTGGTGCTGCGCAACGGCAAGCTGGTGCGCGTGGCCGAGCCCGGCCTGGATTTCAAGACGCCCTTCATCGACAACGTGTCGGTGGTGTCGGTGCGCGACCATACCTTCGTGTTCGAGAACCTGGAAGCCTACAGCTACGACCAGCAGCCCGCGACGCTGCGCGTGTCGGTCACGTACCGCGTGCCTGCCGAGCGCGTGGCGGAACTCTATTCCGAGTACGGCACCATCAACAATCTGCAGGGACGCGTGCTGGAGCGCAAGACGCCCGACGCGGTCAAGAACGTGTTCGGTCGCTTCACCGCCGTGCGCGCCATCCAGGAACGCCAGAAGCTGGGCCTGGACGTGAACACCGCCGTGGTGGACGCCATGGACGGCGCGCCGGTGCAGGTGGTGGGCGTGCAGATCGAGGAAGTCGGCTTCTCCAAGGCCTACGAGCATTCGATCGAGCAGCGCATGCTGGCCCAGGTGCAGATCGAAACCACGCGCCAGCAGAAGGAAACGGCCGTCATCAACGCCGAGATCCAGGTGGTCAAGGCCAAGGCCGAGGCCGACGCGCGGCGCCAGCAATTCACCGCCGAGGCCGACGGCATCCGCCTGCGCGGCGAGGCCGAGGCCGCGGCGATCCGCGCCAAGGCCGAGGCCCTGGCCGCCAACACCAATCTGGTCAGCCTGAACGCCGTCGAGAAATGGGATGGCGTGTTGCCCACCACGCAGGTGCCGGGCGCGGCGCTGCCCTTCATCGGCATCAAGTAAGCGCGCTGTTGGCGGCCTCGCGCCGCCGCGCGTAGTCCATCAGCCCGGGGCCGGGCAGCGCCTTGCTGAAGTACCAGCCTTGCACAATGATTTCGGCGCTCGATTCGAGCGCCGAAATTTCCTTGTCAGTCTCCACGCCCTCCACCACGATCTGCAGGTTCAGCGCCTCGCAGAATCGCAGCAGGCCGCTCATGACCAGCGCGCCGCGCTCGCTGCTCTGCGCCTGCACGAAGCTGCGGTCGATCTTGACCGCGTCGATGCGGAACTGGTGCAGGTAGCTGAGGGCCGAGTAGCCGGTGCCGAAATCATCGATGTAGATGCGCGAGCCGATGTCGCGCAGGCGGTCGAAGGCGACATGCAGCGCCGCGGCATCCTCGACCAGCGCATCCTCGGTCAATTCCACCGATACCTGCCCGTCGGCTTGCGCCAGGACGCCGATCAGCTTTTCCAGATGGATGGCGGACGTCAGCGTGCCGCTGGTGACGTTGATCGTCATGGGCAGCGCGAAGCCCTGCGCGCGCCAGCTCTGGCACTGTACCACCGCCTGCCGGGCCACCCAGAGGTCGACGTCGCGCATCAGGCCGGCCTGGGCCAGGCCGCGCAGGAACTCCAGCGGCGCCTGTTGCCGGCCTTCGGGGCCGGTGGCGCGCAACAGCGCTTCGCAGCCGGTGCAGCGTCCGCTGCGCAGCGAGACCTGGGGCTGGTATTCCAGATAGAAGTCATATTCGCTGATGGCGCGGATACGGGTGATCTCGGCGCTGCGGCGCGCGCGGTCCGCGTACGTGTTGATCAGCGGATCATGCACGTAGAGCAGCGATTCGTCCTGCAGGCGCGGGAAGGTGGTGTCCAGCGATTTGAAATACACGGTGGCGTCGGCCAGCTGCCGGCGCTCCAGCGCCAGCACGAAGGGCGTGTACAGGCATACGCCCAGCGCCAGCAGTCCCAGTTGCAGCACGATGCCGCCCAGGTGGCCGCCGGTGCTCAGGTAGGCATTGACCAGCACGGGAGAGGTCAGCGGCAAGGTCACGGCGGCGGGCGGCAGCCAGTCCATCTGCACCACCGCCAGCGCGATCAGCGTATTGCAGACCGGCGCCAGCATGAAGGGGATCAGCAGCCGGGGGTTGAGGATCAGGGGCAGGCCGAACAGCAGGATCTCGTTCACGTTCAGGAGCGAGGCCGGGATACTGGCGACGGCCAGCATGCGCAGCGATTCCGTGCGCGAGAAAAACAGGATGGAAACGGCCAGCGACAGCGTCGCGCCGGCGCCGCCGATGAAGGTGAACGCGCCCATCAGGCTGCTGTTCAGCGCGTACACGCCTTCGTAGCCGGCGGCGTTGATGGCGGCGTTCAGGTAGGCAGCCTCGTCCAGCACGTCCATGATCGGCGCCAGCGCGTGGTAGCCGTGTATGCCAAAGAACCAGAGCAGCGAGTTCAGCGCCGAGATCAGCGCGCCGGTGGCATAGGGGTTCTGCAGCGAGGTCAGGCTGACGGGAATGCTGAACTGCGCCACGCCCGGAATGCTGAGCAGGGCGGACAGCGCGCCGATGAGTACTGCCGCGGTGAGGATGCCGGGCACGACCATGTTCAGCGTCTCGCGCACATTCTCGCCGGTGAGGCCATCGGGCGCGAGCCGCGTCCAGCGGAACCGGTGCAGCCAGGACAGCAGCGGCACCGCGGCAAGCGGCAAGATGATGGCCACGAACAGCGTCAGCGTGGAGGCCGCCAGCGGATGGGCGGCCAGCAGCGTTTCGGCCACGGCTACGTAGGACAGGCACAGGAAGGCGGTGGGCAGGTGCGGCACGCGATGCCGGATCGACAGCATGTAGCCGATGGCCGCGGCCACCAGCATGGGCATGATGCCGGTGAGCTTCTGGTGGACCGAGGTCAGCAGTTCGGTGGCGGGTTCGGGCAGGCCGGCCTGGCGCGCCAGCACGGACAGGACCAGGAACAGCGCCGACACGAGCAGGCAGGGCAGGGTCCACAGCAGCCCTTCGCGGATGGCGCGCAGGGCGTTGGCGCTCGCGAGCAAGGCCAGTCGATCTTTCTGGTAGAGCGAGAGGATTGCTTTCAGCATTGTCGGTATGCCCAGATTGCCCAAGGTCTTTGGGGCAGAGCCTCCCCGCGCTTTGTAAGAATCCTTGTCGAATCCTAGCGCCTGCGGTCGGGCTTTAGCAATCCGGCCCGAAAATGTAGGCACTAGGGGATTCCCCTCTGTCAAGAATTGCAAAGCAGGCGCATCTTGCAGTGGCGGGGCCTGGACCGAGCGATACCATCGGACCATGCCCCGCCGCGGCTCGCGGGCCGCGGCGCAGGCACGATAGGCTTGAAGCGGGAGGAGACACGGATGTCTCAAGGCAATTGGATGTCAGGCGATACCGCGCCGGAACGACAGGGATACTACGAAGCGCGGTATGACACGGGGCTGGTCGCCGTGACGTTGTACAGCGTGCTGGGCTGGCTGCCGACCCGCACGCCGGGGAACATGGTCGGCTGGCGGCCGCTGCCGCCGGGGGCCGAGAAGGAAGAGGCCGAGCGGCACCTGCAGGAATTGCGTACCGCACAGGCGCACATGCCGATGGATGACTAGGACGGGTCCGAGAGCCGCGCCGGTCGCGCCCGTCGGTCGGGGCGCCGGTGGGCATGACGCCCAGGCCGGGGCCGGAGCGCCCAGCCATGACGGCGCGGCAACACTGCTGCTAGCGCAATACGGCGTCCAGCGGCGCGAGGGCGGGCCCGATCAGGGCGAGCAGCCTGGCCTTGCCCACGCCATCGCGCGCTTGCACCGACAGGCCGTGCAACACGGCGGCGTAGTAATCGCCCAGGGCCTGTATGTCCGTCCCGGGAGCGAGCTCGCCGTCCTGCGCGGCGGCGGCGATGCGGTCGACGATGGACTGCGTGCGCGCCTTGCGATGCGTTGCCAGCCAGCTCATCACCGGCTCGTTGGCCGCCGCGTAGTTGGTCGCGGCGGACACCACCATGCAACCCTGGGGACGGCCGCGCCGCGTATAGGTCAGCACGGCATCGCGCAGCATGTGCTCGACCGCGCTGCGCACGTCGCCTGCCTGCAGCGCCTTTTCGGCAAAGGCGCCATCGCCTTCCTCATAGCGCGCCACGGCTTCGCGGAACAGGTCTTCCTTGGATCCGAACGCCGCGTACAGCCGCGCCGACGCGAGCCCGGTGGCCGCGACCAGGTCGGCCATGGAAGTGCCTTCATAGCCGTGCTGCCAGAAGGCGAGCATCGCCTGCTGCAGCGCGAGATCGCGGTCGAATTCCCTGGGTCTGCCTGCCATCGCGCTTTCGTCCTGATTGAAATTCCACGCAGTGTACCGCCGCGTCCGGCGGCATGGCCGATTTCGGCGCGCTTGCGTCGCGGATCAATTTTCGTCTATTCTTTGTCGTTCGACAAACAATTAGGGCGAGCCGGGTGACGGCGAGCCAAAGGTAGATTCATCATGCAAGCTCTCAAAGGCCCCAGCATCCATCTCGCGCAATTCAGCGGCGCCGACGCGCCGTTCAACAGCCTGCCCGCCGTCGCCGAATGGGCGGCGGGCCTGGGCTTCAAGGCCCTGCAGGTGCCGGCCTGGGACCAGCGCTTTTTCGACGTGGAACTGGCCGCGTCCAGCCAGGACTATTGCGACGAGATCACCGGCATGCTGGCCGGCCACGGCCTGGTCATCAGCGAACTGACCACGCATATCTTCGGCCAGCTGCTGGCCGTGCATCCGGCCTACGACGCGATGTTCGACAACTTCGCGCCGGCCCAGGTCCGCGGCAATCCGGCGGCGCGCACCGAATGGGCCAGGCGCAACCTGTTGCTGGCGGCGCGCGCGTCGCGCCGGCTGGGCCTGACCGAGATGGGCACGTTCTCGGGCTCCTTCGCCTGGCCCTACCTGTTCCCATTCCCGCAGCGGCCGGAGGGATTGATCGAGACCGCGTTCGACGAACTGGCGCGGCGCTGGCTGCCGGTGCTGGATGCCTGCGACGAGCAGGACGTGAATCTGTGCTTCGAAATCCATCCCAGCGAAGACCTGCACGACGGCATCAGCTTCGAGATGTTCCACGAGCGCGTGGCCGGGCACGCGCGCTGCGGCATCCTGTTCGATCCCAGCCATTTCGTGCTGCAGCAGCTCAACTACCTGGACTACCTGGACATCTACAAGGACCACATCCGCATGTTCCATGTGAAGGACGCCGAGTTCAATCCCACCGGACGCCAGGGCATCTATGGCGGCTATCAATCCTGGGTCGACCGCGCCGGCCGCTTCCGCTCGCTGGGCGACGGCCAGGTGGATTTCAAGGCCATCTTCTCCAAGCTCGCGCAGCACGGCTATCGAGGCTGGGCCGCGCTGGAGTGGGAATGCTGCCTGAAGGACCAGGAGGCCGGCGCGCGTGAAGGCGCGGCGTTCATCAAGCAACACATCATTCCGGTCACGGACAAGGTGTTCGACGATTTCGCCGGCGCCGCCATCAGCCAGGCCCAGATCAACGCGCTGCTGGGCATCGCCTGAGCGGACAGGAACACAGACCATGACGAAACTCCATCAAGACATCCCCTCCGCCGGCGCGGAGTTCGCCCATCGCTACGTGATGGTGAACGGCGCGCGGCTGCATTGCGCCATCGCCGGCGACGGCGCGCCGGTGCTGCTGTTGCCCGGCTGGCCGCAAACGTGGTTCACCTGGCGCCACGTCATGCGCGCGCTGGCGGAGCAGGGCTACATGGCCATCGCCGTGGACCCGCCGGGCACGGGCGATTCGGACCGTCCTGCCGCCGGCTATGACACGGGCGCCGTGGCGGCCACGCTGCATCAGCTGATGCGGCAGCTGGGCCATGCGCGCTATCAGGTCGTGGGCCACGATATCGGCATGTGGGTGGCCTATGCGCTGGCCAGCGACTTTCCGGACGCCGTCTCGCGGCTGGCGCTGACCGAGGCGGTGATCCCGGGCCTGGCGCCCGAACCCACGATCTTCGCGCCGCCGGACCAGAACATTTTCCTGTGGCACTTCATGTTCAACCGGCTGCCCGACCTGCCGGAAGCGCTGATCGCCGGCCGCGAGCAAGCCTATCTGACCTATATGTTCGACAAGTGGTCGCACCGCCGCGACCGCGTGGCGGCGCAGGTCTATATCGACGCCTACGCGGCGCCGGGCGGACTGCGCGCGGGCTTCTCGTACTACCGGGCGATTCCGGAAACGGTGCGGCAGAACGTCGAGCGCGCCCGGCGCAAGCTGGCCATGCCGGTGCTGGCCATCGGCGCCGAGCATGCCACCCGCGACGCGCCGCTGATCACCATGCGCGAGAACGCGGTGGATGTGCGCGGCGCCATCATTCCCGACTGCGGCCACTTCGTCACGGAAGAATGCCCGGACGAGTTCCTGGCGCAGCTGTTGCCGTTTCTGTCGCGGGAGGGCTGAGCATGGCGCTGGATCCGAAGATCGATGCCTATCTGGCGCGGCTGTCCTCGGCAGCCACGCCCATGTCCCTGGCGGAAATGCGCGCGGCCACCGAGACCAGCCTGGGCGCGCTGCACGGCCCGCTGGAAGACGTGGCGGACGTGCGCACCTACCTGGCGTCGGGCCACGACGGCGCGCCCCTGCGCGTGCGCGCCTACACGCCGGCGGGCGCGCCGCCCGGCGCCGTGCTGCCGGCGCTGGTATATGCGCATGGCGGCGGCTGGTTCCTGTGCTCGCTGGAGCTCTATGACAACCCCTGCCGCGCGCTGGCCAATGCCACCGGTTGCATGGTGCTGTCCGTGGACTACCGGCTGGCGCCGGAACACAAGTTCCCGGTGCCGGTCGAGGACTTCTATTGCGCGCTGCGCTGGGTCAGCGAGCAGGCCAGCATGCTGGGCGTGGACCCGGCGCGCATCGCGGTGGGCGGCGACAGCGCCGGCGGCAACCTGGCGGCGGCGGCCGCCATCATGGCGCGCGACCGTGGCGGCCCCAGGATCGCGCACCAGCTGCTGTGCTATCCCGTGCTGGACTATTCCTTCAGCACCGATTCGTACCGCGCCTATGGGCAAAACTTCTTCCTGACGGAAGAGACGATGCGCTACTGCTGGTTCACCTACCTGCTCAACGAGCAGGACGGCGCCTCGCCTTATGCATCGCCGTTGCGCGCGTCGGATCTGACGGGCCTGCCGCCAGCGACCGTGCTGGTATGCGAGTACGACCCGCTGCGCGACGAGGGGGAAGCCTATGCGCGCCGACTGCGCGAGGCCGGCGTCGATGCGCGCGACCATCGCCTGCCGGGCATGGTCCATGCGTGCATCCACATGCTGGGCTTGACGCCGGCGGCGCGGCATCTGTTCGAGCTGGCGGGCGGCGCGCTGCGCGCCGCTTTCGAAACCGCGCCGCAAGCGGTCTAGGCGGACGCATCCCCGGTGGCCTGCCGGCAGCGCACGGCCAGGGCCTGCCGGGTGATGGCGATCACCACGTCCGTGCGCGGCGACAGCATGGCGTCGGCTTGCCTGCCCAGCAAGGGCAGCAGCAACAGCATGCCCAGACCGAACGGCAGCAGGCTGGCAAGGTCGTCGATCAGAGATGTGCGTTGGTCTTCCACCCGGCTGGAGCGCCCCAGGCGCAGCAGGTATTCCTGGATGCGTAGCGCCACGGCGTCCGGATCGGCGACTTGTTCCAGATGGAAGGAGTCGCCGCGTTCCAGCAGGGCGGACAGTTCGTCGGGAGCGAGCAGGTCGTGGAAATAAGTGCGCGGGTGGTCGTGCAGTATGCTTGACACCTTGTTCATCCGTATCCTTCGCGAAGCAATGACAGACTTCCCTTTTGACGCCGTGCTGTTCGACTGCGACGGCGTGCTGGTCGATTCCGAACCCATCACCAGCCGCGTGCTGGCGGGCATGCTGACCGAGCTGGGCTGGACCATCAGCACCGAAGAGACCATGCGCATTTTTACCGGAAAGGCGGTTCGCGATGAAGTGGCGCTGATCGAGGAGCGCACCGGGGCGCGCCTCAGCGAAGAATGGCTGGCCGAATTCCGCGAGCGCCGCAACCAGGCGCTGGACCGCGACCTGGTCGAGATTCCCGGCGCGCCCGACGCGGTGCGCGCGTTGCACGGCCTCCTGGACGGGCGCATCGCAGTGGCGTCCGGCGCCGACCGCCGCAAGGTCGAATTCCAGCTGGCAAAGGTCGGCATCGCCGACTGCTTCGACGGCCGCGTGTTCAGCGGTCACGAAATGCCGCGCAGCAAGCCCTTCCCGGATGTGTACCTGGCAGCGGCCGAGTCGCTGGGCGCGGATCCGCGCCGCTGCGCGGTGGTCGAGGACACCGTCACCGGCGCCACCGCCGGCGTGGCGGCGGGCGCCACGGTGTTCGGCTACAGTCCGGGCGGCCTGGGCCACAGCGGCGCCGACGCGCTGCGCTCGGTGGGCGTGGCGCGCGTCTTCACCGACATGCGCGACCTGCCCGGCCTGCTGGCTGACTGGACCGGCCACCATCTGGGCTGAGCCCGGATCCGTCGCGGCCGGGCCGCGCCGGGTTCAACCGGCGTATTGCTCGCCGCCGTCCAGGTCGATGACCGTGCCGCTCAGGTAGCCGGCGCGCGGCGAGGCGCAGAACGCCAGCATGTCGGCCACTTCGCCGGGTTCCATCAGGCGGCCGAACGGCAGGCCCGACAGCGTTTCCTGCCAGCGCGATTCGTCGCCCCAGCGTGCCTGGGCGCGCTGGCGCGCCAGCGTGAGCACGCGGTCGGTGCGCGTGCGCGAGGGATTCAGGCCGAAGACGCGCACGCCGTGGCGCGGAGCCTCGCCACCCAGCGCGCGGGTGAAGGCGATCAGCGAGGCATTGGCCGCGGCGCCGCAGATATAGTCGGCGCGCGGCGCCGAGCCGGCCATGCCGATCACGTTGGCGATCACGCCGGCGCCGGCCTCGCGCATCAGCGGGTAGTACAGGCGCGCCAGCCGGATATAGCCGTGCACCTTCAGCTCCCAGCCCGCGAGCCAGCGTTCGTCGTCCACCTGATCCAATGCGCCGCCGGGCACGGCGCCGGCATTGTTGACCAGGATGTCGACGGGGCCGGCCTGGCTCAGCAGTTCACGGGGCGCGTCGGCATGTCCCAGGTCCAGCGCCACGCAGGCGGCGGGCATGCCGGTCTGGGCGGAGACGGCGTCGGCGGCCGCGCGCAGCGTGACCGGGTCGCGGCCGACCAGCGTGGGGCTGGCGCCCTCGCGGGCGAATGCCAGCGCCGCCGCCAGGCCGATGCCCTTGGATGCGCCTGTGATGAGCACGCGTTTGCCTTCAAGCTGCAGGTCCATGGCGGATTCCTTCGCGTGAGCCGCGCGGCTCACTTCAGTTGCACGAGTACGAATTCGTTGCCGTACAGATCGATGAAATGCGCGTACACCGCGACGGCGTCCTCGACGGGCTCGCGCGTGAAACGCACGCCCTGCGCGGCGAAGCGCGCGTGGTCGCGGCGCGTGTCGCTGGTGTAGAACACCCCCACGGGCTGTCCGCCCGTCTGGTCGCCGACGCGGTCGCGCTGGGCCTGCGTTTGCGCCTGCAGCAGCCACACGCCCACGGAGGGTTGTTCGTGCAGGCGCAGATGCACGTAGCGTTGCGTGCCCACCGCCGTGTCGACGAAGACCTCCATGCCCAGCTTGTCCTGGTAGAAGGCGATCGCGGTGTCGTAGTCGTTGACCAGGATGACGAGTCGGCCCAGCGCGTGCATATCGTTGTTCTCTTGAGGGTGTAGGGAAAGCGTGCGCCTATGCTAACCGGTTCCGCCCGCCTTGTTCCGGCAGGCCGGATCGGGCCTGCCGTCTCAACCCGCCTTGCGCAGCGTGAGGTTCAGGCGCAGGCTGCCCAGGCGCGGATGCGGCCGGTCTTTCAACGGCAGCACGCCGTGGAAGCGCAGCCGGTCCGCGCCGCCCCAGACCACCACGTCGCCGTGAAACAGCGGCACGCGGGCGGCGGGGTCCGAGCGCGCCAGGCCGCCGAAAAGGAACATGGCCGGCATGCCCAGCGACACCGACACGATGGGTGCGCTGAAATCGCGCTCGTTGCGGTCCTGGTGCAAGGACATGCGCGTGCCGGGCTCGTAGCGGTTGAGCAGGCAGGCGTCCGGTTCGAAGCCGGCAAAGCCGGCCGCGGCGGCGGCCTCGCGCCCCAGGGCGGCGAAGGCCGGCGGCATGTCGGGCCAGGGCTGGCCTGACAGCGGGTCGGCCGGTGTGTAGCGGTAGCCGTCGCGGTCCGTGGTCCAGCCCAGCCGGCCGCAATTGCTCAGCGCGACGGACATCAGATGGCCGCCCGGGGTTTCCATGCGCCGGAACGGCGACTGCCGGATCACTTCGTCCAGGGACTGGAGCAGGGCGTCGGCGGCGGGCAGGGCGTAGCCGCGCAGCACCACGGATCGCGGGCCGATGGATTCGCTGCGCGCGGGCTGGGGGGCGGCGTCGTCGAAAAGGTCCAGGTTCATGCTCATGATGCTCAGTATGCCGCCGCGCGGGCGGGGCCGCGCTCCGCTTGTTGCGTCGCGCCGTGGCGCGGCTACAGCAAGGACTCCACCGGCAGCAGCGAGATGAACCAGACCGACAGGCGCTGCCAGACGCTGGCGCCGGGTTCGCTGTCGTAGCGCACGGTCTGGCCGTCCTCGCGCAGTTCCAGCCAGTAGACCTTGCCGCACTCGTCCAGCAGCGCGCGATAGGCCGTGGCGGGCACGTCGCGCGCGAAAGCCGTCGATATCTGGCCGGCCAGCCTGGGACTGTCGATGATGAAGCCGAGTTCGGTGTTGAGCCTGGCCGAGCGCGGATCGAAATTGAACGAGCCGACGAAGATGCGCTGGCCGTCCACCGCGAAGGTCTTGGCGTGCAGGCTGGAGCCGGAGCTGCCCAGCGGGCCCAGGTTCCGGTTGCGCCCGCCGCCGGCGGCGCGCTTCATCTCGAACAGTTCCACCCCGCCCGCCAGCAGGTCGGCGCGGCGCCTGGCGTAGCCGGAGTGCACGGCCGCCACGTCGGTGGCTTCCAGCGAGTTGGTCAGCACCCGCACCCGCACGCCGGCGCGGGCCATGTCGGTGAAGGCGCGCGTGCCGGATTCGCCGGGCACGAAGTAGGGCGACACCAGGTCCAGCGACTGGGCGGGCTTGCCGATGATCTCGTGCAGCTGATGCGGCAGCATGGCCTCGGGCGGCGCGGTGCCCAGGGTCTTGCGCGGATCGTCGCTGACCATGCGCGTGGGCGCCCATTCCAGTTCCAGCTCGCCCTTGAGCAACTGGCGGATGAAGGGCAGGGCGCGCATGGCCTCGGCATAGGCGGCGGCGTCGGACGAGCGTTCCATGTCGTCGGCGCGTCGCTTGAGCACGTCCAGCGCGCCCGCCTCGGCCGGCTTGACCAGGCGCGCCACCGGATAGGCCGAGTCGCTGGCCCAATAGCGGTCGAAATCGGCGGACACGTCCTGCACCGCCGCGCCGATGGCCAGCACGTCCAGGTCGGTGAACAGCACGCCGTTGGCGGCGCCGAAGTACTCGTCGCCGACGTTGCGGCCGCCGATGATGGTGGCCTGGTTGTCGGCGGTGAAGGACTTGTTGTGCATGCGCCGGTTGAGCCGGCTGAAGTCGGTCAGGTAGCCCAGCGTCTTGGGCCAGCGCAGCGCGAAGGGGTTGTACAGCCGCACTTCGATGTTGGGATGTCCGTCCAGCGCGGCCAGTTCGCGGTCCAGGCCCGAGGTGCCGTTGTCGTCCAGCAGCAGGCGCACGCGCACGCCGCGGTCTGCGGCCTCGTGCAGCGCTTCGAGCAGCATCACGCCCGTCATGTCGCCGCGCCAGATGTAGTACTGCACGTCCAGGCTGCGCGCGGCGGCGCGGGCCAGCATCATGCGCGCGGCGAAGGCGTCGTGGGCATCGGCCAGCGGGTGGATGCCGGACAGGCCGGCGTGGCTGGCGGCGGCGGGCGCGATGGCGCGGCCCAGCGGCGTGGCGGCGGCCGCGTCGGGATCGAGCGCCTGCGACTGGCTGCGCTGTTCCTGCGAGGGCAGGGCGCAGCCGGCCAGCAGGCCCAGGCAGAGAATCGGCATGATCAGGTGTCGAGCCAGGAACATGGGCCCTATTGTGCCCAATTCGACGGGTCGGGGCCGACGCGGGGAGCGGACGCCGGCCTGCTTGACGGAATTTCTGATTTGAGAAAAAATCCCAAATATGGAAAATGCTCCCGAATTCGATCAAGGCCTGGACATGCGCATCGCTTCGCGCCTGAAAGGCCTGCGCCAGGAACGCGGCTGGTCCCTGGACGAGCTGGCCGGCCGGGCCGGCGTCAGCCGCGCCACGCTGTCGCGCCTGGAAAACGCCGAGGTCAGCCCCACGGCCAGCGTGCTGGGGCGGCTGTGCGCCGCCTACGGGCTGACCATGTCGCGGCTGATGTTGATGGTGGAAGACGATTTCGCGCCGCTGGTGCCCGAAAGCGCGCAGCCGGTCTGGGTCGACGCGAGCGCGGGCTTCCGGCGCCGCTCGGTGTCGCCGCCGGCGGCCGCGCTGGCCGGGGAAGTGCTGGCTTGCGAGCTGGACGCCGGCGCCCGCATCGAATACCCGCAGCCGCCGCGCCCGAATCTGGAACACCATCTGCTGATGCTGGAGGGCGCGCTGCACATCACCGTGGACGGCCGCCGCCATGCGCTGCGTCCGGGCGACTGCCTGCGCTACCAGCTGGCCGGAGCCAGCCTTTTCGAGACGCCGCCGGACAGCGGCGCGCGCTACCTGCTTTTCATCGTCTGAACCGCAACATCCACAGGTGTTACATGCCCGACCATCTTGCCCCCCTGCGCCTGGCCACGCTCTCGGCCGCCGAGACCGAAACCCTGCTGCCGGAACTGGCGGAGCTGCTGCACGCCAGCGTGCACGCGGGCGCCAGCGTCAGCTTCGTCCTGCCGTACAGCCCGGAGGACGCGCTGGCGTTCTGGCGCGACAAGGTGCTGCCCGGCGTGGCCGGGGGCGGCCTGCTGTTGGCGGCCGCCTGGCAGGACGGCAGGCTGGCCGGCGCGGTGCAGCTCGATTGCGACACCCCGCCCAATCAACCGCACCGCGCCGAGGTGCGCAAGCTGCTGGTGCATCCGGATTTCCGGCGCCAGGGCATCGCGCGGGCCTTGATGGGAAAGGTCGAGGCGCTGGCCGTGGCGGCCGGGCGCAGCCTGATCACGCTGGACACGCGCACCGGCGACCGCGCCGAGCCCTTGTACGCTTCGCTGGGGTATGTGACGGTGGGCGTCATCCCGGGATTCAGCCGCGATTCACATGACGTGGACCGGCTGGACGGCACCACCATCATGTACAAGCAGCTGTAGGCGGTAGCCGCCCTCGCGCGGGCGTCAGGCCAGCGGCTTGAGGCCCACGCTGTACGGGGGCGCGTTGCCGCGCGCGGCGGCCTTGATCTTCAGCATCGAGCCGCCGGGCGTGAACTCGAAATCCTGGTAGGGCACTTCGAACCACTGGTGGAAACTGGTGCGCGAGAACTCGGGTACCCAGATCTTCGGCCGCTTGGCGTCGCAGTGGAATTCCACCAGCGTGCAGTCAATCCCCAGCGGGCGCGTGTTGCCGATGCGGTAGCTGGCGCGCAGCTCCGCGCTTGCGGTGGCGCCGGGCCGCCAGACGAGGCCGATGGATTCCATGAAATGTTCGATCGCCTCGATGCCGCGATGCATAGCTGACTCCGGATTACGGGCGCGGGCGACAGGCCCGCGAAAAGCCGCCGCCCGGCGGGCGGCGGCGCACAGGCGGAATTATCCGTCATTCCGGGGC
>NZ_JCBANG010000030.1:0-61920 GCF_059760905.1 Achromobacter sp. 1011811831 | reverse complement strand
TCCGCGCGCCGTGCACAAGAAAAAGGGCGGCCTGCTCGCGCAGCGGCCGCCCTTGCCCTTTCAGGCGATCCCGCAAACGATCAGGCCGACAGCAGCTGCCAGGCCAGCCGCGCCGCGGCGCGGGCGCCGTGGCCATCCACGTCGAAACGCGGGTTGTACTCGGCCATGTCGGCCAGCCGGAGCTTGCCGCTGGCCTTGACGCGCAGCGCGATTTCCTCGACCACCGCCATCGGCACGCCGTAAGGCGCGGGCGCCGACACGCCGGGCATGACCGCCGCGGGCAGCACGTCCAGGTCGATGGTCAGGTACACATGGCTGGCCGCCGCCAGCAGGCCGTCCAGCTGTTCCAGACGCGCCTGCAGATGGCGTTCGCCCATGTCGCGGTCCTCGACCCAGACCGCGCCCACTTCGTCGGCGCGCGCGAACAGCGCCGGCGTGTTGGCCAGCCGCGACACGCCCAGGCAGGCGTATTGCAGCTTGCGGCCGCGTTCCTGGCAGTAGGTGGCGATCTGGTCGAACGGCGTGCCCGAGCTGCCGGGCCGGCCGGTGCGCAGGTCGAAGTGCGCGTCCAGGTTCAGCACCAGCACGGCGCCATCGTCGCCGCGCGACTCCAGCCAGCGCGCCAGGCCCTGGAAGCTGCCCCAGGCGATCTCGTGGCCGCCGCCCAGCACCAGCGGGCGGGCGCCCTGCCCCAGCAGCGCGGCCACGCGCTGGCCCAGCGCGTCCTGCGCCGCTTCCAGCGCGTCGCCCTCGCAGGCCACGTCGCCGGCGTCCAGCAGCCGCGTCAGCCCATGGGCCGGCAGGCCGGCCAGGAACTTGCGGATGCCGGCCGGGCCGGCCGCCGCGCCCACGCGGCCCTGGTTGCGGGCCACGCCGGCGTCGCAGGCAAAGCCCAGCAGCACGCCCTCGCCCGCCTCGGCCTGGCCGTCGTAGGCGCGCGCGATGTGCGCCAGGCGGCGCGTGTCGCCGCGCTCGGCGCTGTCGTCGCGCGCCACCCAGACACTGGCGTCCAGTTGGGGCGTGCTCATGCCTGCTCTCCCTGGCCGTTGTTCAGCACGGCCTGCAGGAAGGCGCGGGTGCGCGCCTCGCGCGGCTGGGTGAAGATCACGTCGGGCGAGCCGGATTCCAGGATCACGCCGCCGTCCATCACCGCCACCACGTCGGCCACGTCGCGCGCGAAGCCCATTTCGTGCGTGACCACCATCATGGTCATGCCCTCGCGGGCCAGCAGCTTCATGACCTGCAGCACTTCGCCCACCAGCTCCGGGTCCAGCGCCGAGGTCGGCTCGTCGAACAGCATGACCTTGGGCTGCATGGCCAGCGCGCGGGCGATGGCCACGCGCTGCTTCTGGCCGCCGGACAGGCTGGCCGGCATGGCGTTCATCTTCTGGCTCAGGCCGACCTTGGTCAGCAGGTCCTCGGCCAGCGCGTGAGCCTCGTCGCGGCCCATGCCGCGCAGCTTGCGCGGACCGACCGTGACGTTGTCCAGCACCGACAGGTGCGGGAACAGGTTGAAGCCCTGGAACACCATGCCCACCTGCATGCGCAGCTGGTTCAGCTGCGCCTCGGGCAGCAGCTTGCCATTGTCCTGCAGGGTCTGGCCGCAGATGCGGACGGTGCCGCCCTGCGCCACTTCCAGCCCGTTGCAGCAGCGCAGCAGCGTGCTCTTGCCCGAGCCGCTGGGCCCGATCACCACGACCACCTGCGACGGCAGCACATCGAAGTCGATGCCGCGCAGCACGGCGTGGTCGCCATAGGATTTCTGCAGGCCGCGGATGCGGATCATTTCATTCATGGTTGCGGTGTTCATTGCACCATCCCCCCGGCGCGCAGGTGTTGCTCGACCTTGCGCAGTATCACCATCGCGACCGTGGTCAGGACCAGATAGACCAGCGCCACCACCAGATAGGTTTCCAGCGCCAGGTACGACACGCTGATGATCTTCTGGCCTTCGTGCATCAGGTCATGGATGGTCAGCAGCGACACCAGCGCCGAGTTCTTGATCAGCGCGATGAACTCGTTGCCCAGCGGCGGGATCATGCGCACCACCGCCTGCGGCAGGATGATGATGCGCATGGCCTGGCCCGAGGACATGCCGAGCGAACGCGCCGCCTCGGTCTGGCCGCGATCCACCGACTGGATGGCGCCGCGCACGATTTCCGACACATAGGCGCCGGAATACATGCCCAGGCCCACCACGCCGCAGACGAAGGCCGGCAGCGTGATGCCGAATCGCGGCAGGCCGAAGAACCAGATGAACAGCTGCACCAGCAGGGGCGTGCCGCGGAACAGCAGCAGGTAGACGCTGCACAGGTTGTAGATCACGCGGCGCTGCGGGTTGAGCCGGCCCACGCCGACCAGCAGGCCGACGACGCAGCCCACCAGCAAGGCGCCGGCGGTCACCTCGATGCTGACCAGCGCGCCGCGCAACAGCGCGTCGAAGTCGGCAAAGACGGCGGAAAAATCCAAAGGCTGGTTCATTTCGCGGGGGCCTCGAACCACTTGTTGACGATGGCCTGATAGCTGCCGTCAGCCTTGAGCTTGGCCAGCGCGGCGTTCAGGTCGCGGGTCAGCTCGGGCTTGTTCTTGGGCACGGCGATGCCGTATTCCTCGGTGGTGACCTGCTCGTTCAGCACGGTCAGGTCCGGCGTGCTTTGCGCGAACAGCTTGGCGGCGGGCTTGCCCGTCACGGCGGCTTCGGCGCGGCCGATCTGCACCAGGCTGAACATTTCCTGGTTCTTTTCGACTTCGACGCGCTGCACGGACGGGAAGTGTTCCTTCAGGTAGTTGACCGACTTGGTGCCGACCTGCACCGAGACCTTGCGGCCGTCCATGTCCTTCAGCGTCTTGATCGGGCCGTCCTTCTTGGTCAGCACGACCAGGCCGCCGGCGTAGTACGGGTCGGTGAAGTCGACCACGCGGCTGCGCTCGGGCGTGATGTAGATGGCGGACACGGCGATGTCGGCGCGACCGGCCTGCAGGGCGGGAATCAGGCCCTTGAAGTCGATGTCGATCCATTCGACCTTCTTGCCCATGGCGCCGGCCAGGGCTTCCACCAACTCGATATCGAAGCCGGTGCGCTTGCCGTCCTTGACGAATTCCATCGGCGGGAAGGTGGCGTCGGTGACGGCGCGGATGGTTTCCTGCGCGTGGGCGGAACCGGCGGTCCAGGCGGCCAGGCCCAGGCTCAGGGCGGCGGTCAGCAGAGTGCGACGAGTGGTCATGATCAATCCTAGGAAAGGGATATCGAAAAGGCGAGCCGCGAGGCGGCAGGCGGAACGGGGAACGCGGTGGAGCGCCGGGACAGCATGGAATGGAAAATCAAGGTCGGTCGGGACGGTATTCGGAACGTGACGGTATCGGGCCTGGCGCTCAGCGCGCCTGCAGCTTCTGCGAAATGCGCCGGGCGGCGCCGACCGTCATGTCGATCAGGGCCTGCGGGCGCTGGGCCGCGCGAGTCGACGGCGCCATCAGCGTGATCGAGGCGACGGCCTGGTGGGCGCGCTGGAAGATCGGCACGCTCACGCCCCAGACGCCGGCGTCGACTTCGCTGTCGGTGACGGCGTAGCCCTGCCCGCGTATGGTTTCCAGCTCCCCGGACAGGCGCGCCGGATCCATGCCCGCCTCGCCGGCCAGGTAGCCCAGCGCTGCCTGCAGGCGCGCCACCGGCATGAAGGCCAGCAGGGACTTGGCCGACGCGCCCCGGGCCAGCGGCAGGCCGCGACCCTTGGTGAACGAGCAGCGCAGCGGATGCTGGCTTTCCACCATGTCCAGGCAGACGGCCTGGTCCTTGACCGCGACCAGCAGGCCGATGGTCTCGCCGGACGCGACCGCCAGCGCCGCCATGTCCGGCTGCGCTTCATGGATCAGGAAGGAAGACTGGTCGAAGCCCCAGGCCAGCTGCACGCTGAGCGGCCCCGGTCCGTACTCGCCATCGTGTTCGGCGACGAAGCCCCAGCGCTTGAGCAGCGCCACCTGCCGGTACAGCGTGCTTTGCGCCAGGCCGGTCTGTTCGGCCAGCGCCGCGATGCTGAGCGGCCCGTCATGCCGGGCCAGCGTGGCCAGCACATACAGGACGCGATCCGCGCCGGCGCCGACAGAGGGGTCGGGTGTCAAGATTCATCTCCAAACGAACTGGAGCGGAGATTATCAATTTATGGCTTTGATCCCGCAATTTATTCCCGAAAATTGAGAATTACAAGGGAAAACCCCAGCAAATATGAGAAAAATATCAACAAGGCCATTGCGAGCCAGGCCAAAAAAAAGCGCCCGCAGGCGCCGAAATACCCAGCGCGCACCGGCATGCGCGCCAGGCAAAGCAGGAATCCGGTTCAGGCCCGGTGCGCGGTGGACCCCAGGATGCGCTCCACGCAACGCGCCCAGTACAGCAGGCGCGGATCTTCCTTGACGAAACCCACCAGCTGAAAGCCCAACGGCAGGCCGTTGGGTCCCCGCGCCGCCGGCAAGGTGATCGACGGGTTGTGCAGCAGGGACCAGATGCGGATGAAGGCCGAACTGCCGGTACCGCTGGCAGGCGGCGCCTCGCCCAGCGTGGACGGCATGGCCAGCGCGTCCACATCGCGCGCGGCATCATGGAACGCGCGACGGCAGGCGTCCGCCGCGTCCAGCGCGGCCGCGTACTCGGATGCCGAGATGCCCTCGCCCATCGTCAGGTACTCGATCAATCCCGGATCGCACAGCGCGGCATGGTCGCGCTTGAGCATCGCGTACTCGCGGGCCAGGTCGTAGGCCATGATCACGTCCTGCGCTTCGCCCATCGCCTCGAACCCGGGTGGCATGGACAGCTCCGTTACCTGCACGCCCGCGCGCGACAGCGACTGGAGATGACCGTCGAACACCTCGCGCATGCAGGACTCCGTGTCGGCCCAGTGCTTGGAGCGCCACACGCCGACGCGGAAATCGTCGCGCAGTACCGATTGCGGGTCGTAGCGGGGATCTCCGGTGAAAGCACGCATGAAGAGCGCGGCATCCGCCACGGAACGCGCGATCGGGCCGATCACGTCCAGCGGGCGCGAGTAGCGCCGTATGCCCACGTACGGAATGGCGTCCAGCGTGGGCTTGAAGCCGACCACGCCGCAGAACGCGGATGGGCGCAGGATGGATCCGGCCGTCTGCGTGCCGATGGACAGCGGCGCCATGAAATCGGCCACGGCGGCGGCGGACCCGGCCGACGAGGCCGCCGGCGTGCGCGTCAGGTCATGCGGATTGCGCGCCGGTCCGGGCAGCATGATTGCGTGACGCGATACCGTGTTCTTGCCCAGCACGTTGAAACCCAGCGCGCGCGCCTGGCTGGCCACGGGCGCATCCGCATCCGGCCGGCGTCCGGGAAAGATCTCGGGATCGCCCAGCTCCGTTGGCAGGTCGGCGGTATCTATCGTGTCCTTGATGCCCAGCGGCACGCCGTCCAGCAAGCGCTGGCGTCCGTGACGGTCCCAGGCGCGGGCGCGCGCCAGCGCCCCATGCGCATCCACGCGCACCCAGGCATGGACCTGTCCATCGCGCTGCTCGATGCGCTCCAGGCAGGCGCGGGTCCAGTCCTCGCAGCTCAGCGCGCCACGCTCCAGCGCCGCCAGGCCTTCCATGGCGGTCAGCGTGGCGACATCGCCCGGCGGCGGTCGGCGCACGGCCGGGGAATCAGTCATATCGGAAGTGGACAAGGCATGGCTCCTGGCTAAGAAAAGGAAGGGGATGAGACGGGGTCCGCGTCGGATCCGCCGCCATTCAAGCGAACGTCGACGCCCCTGGCCTGGCCGCCCCGCCCGATATACAGGTCGCTCATATGCTCATTGGCCAGCAGCGCCTGCCCCGTATCGGTCAACACGATGCGGCCCGAGTCCAGGATGTAGCCCCGGTCGCTGAAGGCCAGCGCCTGGCGCGCGCGCTGTTCCACCATCAGCACGCCCACCCCGATCTGCGGCAGGCGGCGCACTTCGGCGAAGACCTGTTCGGTCAGGGCCGGCGACAGGGCAGCGGAAGGCTCGTCCAGCACCATCAGGCGCGGCGAGGACATCAGCGCGCGCGCGAAGGCCAGTTGCTGGCGCTCGCCGCCGGACAGGTTCTCGGCGCGCGTCCCGCGCCTGCCCGCCAGCGCGGGAAACAGGTCAAACATGTCGCGGATGCGCTGCTCGCGTCCGCGCACGTGCTCGACCACGCGCAGGTTCTCCAGCACGGTCAGGGCGCCGAACACATTGCGCACCTGCGGCACATAGGAGATTCCGATGCGCACGCGCTCCTCGACCGGCAAGGCCAGCAGGTCGCGTCCATCAAAAGCCAGCACGCCGGCCATGCGCGGCAAGAGGCCCATCACGGCCTTGACCAGGGTGGACTTGCCCGCGCCGTTGGTGCCGGCGATGGTGACGATCTCGCGCGCGCCCACGCGCATGTCGATGCCGCTGACGATATCGACTTCGCCGTAGCCGCCGGCAAAGCCCTGCACGACGAGCAGGCTCATATCACACCCCCCATGTACGCCTCGCGCACCTGTTCATTGGCCAGGACGCTGTCCGGCGCCCCCTCGGCGATCACCCGCCCACGGTCCATCACGTACATGCGCGGCGCGATGCGCGCCAGCTCTTCCAGGTTGTGTTCAATGATGGCGACGGTCAGCCCGCGCTGGTTCAGTTCGACGATGCGGTCCGACAGTTCCTCGATCAGCACCGGGTTGACGCCGGCGAAGGGCTCGTCCAGCAGGATGCAGCGCGGCTCCAGCATCAGTAGCCGGCCCAGTTCCAGCAGTTTCTTCTGCCCGCCCGACAGCTTGCCGGCCGGCTCGTCGGCCACCCTGGACAGGTTCAGGAAATCCAGCAACCCGCGCACGCGCTCGGCCAGGCGCGCCTCTTCTCGGGCCACCTCGCGGCGCGCGAACAGCAGCGCCGACAGTTTCTCGCCGCGCTGATCCGGCGCGGCGGCCATCATGTTGTCGAATACGGTCAACTGGCTGAACTCGCGCGGCACCTGGAAGGTGCGCGCCAGCCCTCGCCTGACCCGCCGGTGCACGGCCATGCCCGTGATGTCTTCGCCGCCGAAGTTCACCGTGCCGGCGCTGGGCGGGATATACCCGCTGACGACCGAGAACAAGGTGCTCTTGCCCGCGCCGTTGGTGCCGATCAGCCCGACCAGCTCGCCTTCGCGCACTTCCAGCGACACGTCATCCAGCGCCTTGAATCCGGCGAAGCCGGCGCTGAGCCGGTTGATTGATAGCAAGGCCATGCCTTATCTCCTGCGCGTGGAACGGTTGCCGAACAGGCCCTGCGGCCGGTAGAGCACGACGCAGATCAGCGCCAGCCCGATGATGCCGATGCGCACGCTGGCCATCAGCACCTCGGAAATGCCGCCCACGAAGTCGCGCACGAAACGGGATCCCTCCAGGAAGCCGACCAGCAGCGCGGTGCCGGCAACCACGCCCGCCAGCCGCCCTACTCCGCCCAGGATAATGGCGATCCAGATGTAGAACGTGATCAGCGGCACGAACTGTTCCGGACTGATGAAGGTCAGGTAGTGCGCCTGGAAGGCGCCGGCCAGCCCCGCCAGGCCCGCCCCCAGCATCAATGAGCGGGTCTTGAAGCGGGCCGGATCCTTTCCCAGGGCCCGCACCGCCACCTCGTTGTCGCGCACCGCTTCGATGACGCGGCCGAACGGACTGCGGATCACCAGGTGTATCAGCAGCAACGCGCCCGCATTGACCGCCAACAGCGCCAGCATGATCCACAGGTCCACGGTCTGCGGCGAAGCCCAGCCGGCGAACAGGCGAGGAATGCCGGGCAGGCCGTGCATGCCGCGTGTCAGCCATTCCTCGGTCTGCAGCATCATGCGCAGCGATTCCGAGAATCCCAGGGTGACGATGGCCAGATAGTCGCTGCCCAGCCGCAGGGCGATCATGCCCAGCGGATAGGCCGACAAGGCCGCGATGGCCGTGGCCGCCAGCATGGCCAGCGGGACCGGCACGCCCTTGAGCGACAGCAGCGCCGAGGCATACGAGCCTATTGCGAAAAAACCCACGTGGCCAAAGTTCACCAGTCCCGTGAAGCCATAGTGCAGCGACAGGCCGAACGCCAGCAGCATGTAGATCAGCACGCCGATGGCGATTGCAATCAGATAGGCTTCCATCGTCTCACCTCACCGCCATCGGACGGCCAAAGATGCCTTGCGGGCGCAACAGCAGCACGCAGAGCAACACCGCGAACGCGAACACGATCTTGTAGGCCGGCCCCACGACCAGGCTGGCGACTTCCTGCGCGATGCTGAAGACCATGATGCCCACGATCGCCCCCACCGGATTGCCGATGCCCCCCAGGATCACCGCCGCGAACATCGGCATGAGCAGTTCCCAGCCCAGTTCCGGAATGACCACGGCCTTGATGCCCAGCAGCACGCCGCCCAGCCCGCAGTACGCCCCGGCGATGGTCCAGAGCGTGATCATCACGCGCCGTCCGCGGATGCCGCTGGCGGCCGCGAGTTCGGGGTTGTCCGCCACCGCCCGCATGCGTCTGCCCGTGGGCGTGAGGTGCATCAGGACGAACACCAGGGCCAGCGCCGCCAGCGCGGTGCCGACGATGTACAGATCGGTCGGCAGGATGCGCACGCCGCCGAAGTTCCAGGCGCGCGTCAATGGCAGGTCGAAGGTGTACTGGTCCTGGCCGGCGAAGAACGTGATCGTGCTGCGCAGGGCGAAGGCCACGCCGATCGAGGCGATCAGGCGCGACACGTTCGAGCGCGACTCGAGCGGCCGGAACACCCAGGCATAGAAGAACAGGCTGACGGCCGTGGTTGCCGCGATGGCCGCCAGGCCGCCCGCCAGGATCGAGCCGCCGGCAGCCACCTGCGTGAAAGCCGCCGTGTAGGCCCCCAGCGTCATGTAGTCGCCGCTGGCGGCGTTGGGAAAGCGGGCGATGCCGAACACCAGCGTGATCGCCAGCGCCGGCAAGGCCAGCAGCATCCCGATCACGACGCCGTTGATCGCGGCGTTGATGACGGTGATTGCATCCATCTTGTATCCCCCTGGAGGCCTGGTTCAGACCTTGCCGGCAATGACTTCCTTGAGCGCCAGCTTGCCATCGTGGATGTCGAAGACGCCGAAGTCGGGCACGGTTTCGCCGTGCGCGCCGAACTCCAGGCGCGACGAGGCGCCGTCGTAGTCCACCGGCTTGCCGGCGCGCAGCAGCGCCTGCCCCTGCGCGAAGCCGCTGACCTTCTCCGCGCCGCTCTTTCCCGTCACGTCGCGAATCTTGCCGTTGATGGCGGCCACGTCGGCGGTGCTGCCCGCGGCCTCGATGGCGAGCGCCAGGGTGATCACCATGTCGTAGGACTGCGATGCGAAGATGTCCGGTTCGCGCTTGGTGCGCTTGCGGAATTCGGCGGCGAATTGCTTGTAGGCCGGATGCTCGTGCGCCGCCACGTTGGAAATGGAGATGATGCCTTCCGTCGCTTCCTTGCCCAGGGCCTTGACCAGGTCTTCGTTGGCGGTCCAGCCCGGCATGATGAACTTGCAATCCTGGCCGGTCTGGAACCATTCCTTGAGGATGATGGTGGCGTCCGGCCGGTAGGCGCTCAGCGAGATCACGTCGGGCTTGGTGGCGAGCACCTTGTTCAGCTCGGTTCGGTAAGTGGTCTGGTTGGGCTCGTAGATGACGAAGGCGCTGACATCGCCGCCGCCCTGCTTCCAGGCATCCCTGAAGTAGTTCGCCTGCCCGACGAAGGTGGAGTTGTTGAACGCCATCACCGCCGGCCGCTTGAAGCCGCGCTGGCGCGCCACCTCCGCGAAAGCGCGGCCGAACACCGCGTTCGAGGCCTGGAACATCCAGGCCAGTCCGCGCTTGTTCTCGGTCAGCATTTCCGGCGCGCCGCAGGTGTTCATGGTGATCAGGCCGGCCGCGTTGGTGATGGGCATGGCGGCCAGGCCGACCGACGACGGCCAGATGCCGATCACGGCCTCGACCTTGTTGATCTCGATGAGCTTCTTGACGGCCAGCACCGCCGCGTCGGGCTTGGTCTGATCATCTTCGGCGTAGAGCTGGAACCGGCGCCCGGCCGCGCCGCCGGCCGCGTTGACCTCGTCGACGCCGATCTTGATGGCTTCCAGCATGGCCGGTCCGTAGGGACCGCCCACGCCCGTGATGGAGTTCAGGGCGCCCAGGCGGAAGGGCTGCGCGCCCTGGGCGCGCGCGGGAAAGGGCGTCAGGCCTGCGGCGGCGAGCGCCGCGCTCGCGGCGAGGAAATCGCGGCGGGAAAAAGAGATGGGCTGCGTCATGAAGGTTCCTTGCGGCGTGAACTTCTTGGTTCAACTTCGAATAAGCGTCGGTGCCCATGGCGCCGACGTCCCCTGTGGCTTGGATAGGACTTCAGTACTGCCGATTGTGGTTTTCGGATCGCTGACCGCCGGCGGCGGGTCAGGCGATGGCCCCCCTTGCGCGCATATCCGCGATCCTGTCGGCCGGCACGCCAAAGCGGCGCAATACCTCGTCGGTGTGCTGCCCCATCAGCGGCGCGGCCGTGCGCAAGGCGCCCGGCGTGCGCGAGAACTTGGTCGGAATGCCTATGGTTTTCATGCTGCCCAATGCGGGATGCTCCAGTTCCTGCACCATGCCGCGCGCCAGGTAGTGCGGATCACGCATGGCCTGGCCGAAGTCATTGATGGGTCCGCAGGGCACCGCCGCCCTTTCGCAGCGTTCAATCCAGGTGGCGGCGTCGGCGCGGGCGAACTCCGCCTCCAGGATAGGCTCCAGCTCGGCGATATGGGCAAGCCGGTCGGAATTCGTCACGAAACGCGGATCCGTCACCAGCTCGGGGCGTTCGAGCACCTCGGTGCACAGGCGCTCCCAGGTGCGCTGGTTGGCCGCGCCGATCATGATGTAGCCCTGGCGCGTGCCGAATGCCTGGTACGGTGCGGACACCCGGTGGCGGCTGCCCGTGCCCTGAGGCACGGTGCCCTCCGCGAAATAGGCCGCGGCCTCCCAGACGAACCAGGGCAGGCCGCATTCGGCCAGGGCAATGTCGACATGCTGGCCTTCGCCCGTCTTCATCTGGTGGATGCAGGCGGCCAGGATGGCATAGGCGGCCGTCAGCCCGGCGCCCACATCGTAGATGGCGATGCCGGATTTCAGCGGACGCCCGCCAGGCTCGCCCGTCATGCTCATGATGCCGCTCATGCCCTGGGCCACCAGGTCGAACCCGCCCTTGCCCGCGTAGGGCCCGGACTGCCCATAGCCGGAAATCGAGCAATACACCAGGCGCGGGTTGATGGCGGACAAGGTGTCGTAGTCCACGCCCAGCGATCGCGTCACGCCCACGCGGTAGTTCTCGACCACCACATCGGCCCAGCGCGCCAGTTCGTACAGCACGGCGCGCGCCTCGGGGTCTTTCAGGTTCAGCGCCACGCCCTGCTTGTTGCGGTTGATCTGGGCGAAGCAGGTGGACTCGCCATTCACGTAGGGGCCCATTTCGCGGGAATCGTCGCCGGAGCCGGTCTTCTCGACCTTGATGACCTCGGCGCCCAGATCGGCCAGGACCATGGTGCAATAGGGACCGGCCATGATCTGGGAAAGATCCAGAATCTTGATGCCGGCCAGGGGGGAAGCAGTTTGAGTCATGACAGTTCGATCCTGGGGTTCGTTCCTGGGCCTTGAGCCGGATCAGCGGCCTATGAATTCGGGCACCTGCTTGCGCGCGAACGCCTCGCGTCCGCGCCGGTAGTCTTCGGTGGCGAAGCAGGCATAGGCCTCGGCCCGCTCCGCCGGACTGAGCGCGCGGCCTTGCCGCAACTGCGCCACGAAGCGCTTGTGCCAGCGGTTGACCAGCGGCGCCGCGGCGGCGATGCGCAAGGCCGTGGCGTAGGCGTGCTCGACCACGCACTCGTCGTCGACGATCCGGCTCAGCAAACCCTTGGACAGGGCCTCCTCGGCGCCGAATATATGACCTTCCAGCAGGATTTCCAGGGCGCGCGCCGCGCCGATCAGGTCCATCAACTCGACCAGTTCCTGGTGATCCACGGTCAGGCCGATGCGGTTCACCGGAATGCCGTAGCGGCTGCCGCGCCCCGCGACGCGGATGTCGCACATGGCCGCCAGCTCCAGCCCGCCCCCCACGCAGACCCCTTCGATGCAGGCCACCGAGGGATGACGCAGCTGCTTGAGCGCCCCGGTCATGGACAGCGTGAACGCGGCATATTCGGCCGCCTGCGCCGCGCCGTCGCGCTCATCGGCGAAACCGCCGATGTCGCTGCCGGCGCAGAAGGCGCCGCCCGCGCCGCGCAGCACGACGCAACGCACAGCGTCATCGACCTCGAGTTCGCGCATGACGCGACCGAATTCGCGATACATGTCCAGCGTGAAGGCATTGCGCTTTTGCGGGCGGTTCATCAATACCGTGGCGACCCCGTCGCCATCGTGGGACAGATCGATGCTCATCGGGCCGCCTCCCCGTCCAGGCGCAGCTCGGTGCCTTGCAGCACCACGCGGCCATCCAGCTCCAGCGTGGCGTCGGTGACGATGGTGTCGTAATGCGCCGCCGCCTTGACGGTGCCGCCGATATAGGCGCTGGTGCCCAGCGCCAGCTGGATCGAACCGTAGACGGATTCGTCGGACAGCATGGTGCCGTCCAGCTGGCAGCGGGGATTCATGCCCACGCCCAGCTCACCCAGGTTGTACACGAGCGGGTCATTGAAACTGGCGAGCAGGTCGCGGAACCGGCGCGCCACCTCGCCGCCCTCGATGGCGACGGCCATGCCTTTTTCCAGGCGGATGCGCACGGGTTCGTCACGAATCAGCGATACCCCCGGAATGCTGGCATTGACCACGATGATGCCTTCGGCCGTGCCTTCCACCGGAGCCAGGCTGGACTCCAGGCAATACCCCGCCGAGATATCCGTGGTGTTGGCGAAGCCATGCAACGCCCGGCCGCGCCGCCCGGCGATGCTCATGCGCACGTCGGTGCCGAGCGCGCTCGTGACCCGTGCCGTGTCGGCGCGGGTCAAGGCATCGGCCAGGCCTTCGATCTGCGGCCGCAAGGCGTCGAAATCCGCGTCCCAGCCCTCGGCCAGGAAGAAATCGGGCTGGTGCGATTCCGGCAGCACGATCACGCCCACGCCAGCCCGGGTCGCCCGCTGGCGCGCGTCGGTATGGGCGGCATTGGCCCGGGTGAGCGCGATCACCAGGTCGGCGGCCTGCATGGCCTCGGCCACCACCGGCGACAACTGGCGTCCATGGCGCGCCGAGCCCGCGATCTGCATCAGGTTCAGCGACGCACCCGCCTCGTCCACGGCAATGGCCAGCGGCTCCACGTTGTGGTGGGTGTGCAAGTCCGACAGCACCAGCACTTCCATGCCCGGACGCGCGGCCCCCAGCTGGCTCACCACCTTGCGGGCGTTCTTCAGTTTCAGCAGCGTATGCATGTCGGGCTCCTCAAGCGGCCCGCGCCGCGCGGGCGTCGGCCAGATCCTGCGCCTGGGCGACCGCGCGCTCCAGGATGTCCAGGCCGCGCCCAAGCTCGTCGGCGCCGATGCACAGCGGCGCCAGGAACCGGATCACATTGCCGTGAAAGCCCGCTTTCACCAGGATCAAGCCGCCTTGGTACGCGGCCTGCACGATATGCGCGGCCAGGTCCCCGGCGGGCTCGTGACCCGTTGGATCGCGCACCACCTCGAACGCGACCATGGCGCCCAGCCCGCGCACGTCGCCAACAATGCCGTAGCGCCGCGACCAGGCTTCGAAGCGCGCGCGCACGCGCCCGCCAACATCCCGCGCCCGCGCCGTGTAGTCGTCCCGCCGCATGACCTGGATCGCGGCCAACGCCGCGGCGCAGGCCAGCGGATTGCCGCCATAGGTTCCGCCCAGTCCGCCCACCGCGGGCGCGTCCATCAGATCCGCGCGCCCGACCAGTGCCGCGATCGGCAGGCCGGCGCCCATGGACTTGGCCAGGGTGTAGAGATCGGCCTGCACCCCGGCGTGCTGGGTGGCGAACCACTCGCCGCTACGGCAAAAGCCCGATTGGATCTCATCGGCGATCAGCACGATGCCGTGCCGGCTGCAGTATTCGCGCAGCGACTGCAGAAAGGCTGGTGGCGCCACATGGAAACCGCCCTCTCCCTGGATGGGTTCGATGATCACCGCCGCGACCTGCCCCGGCGTGATCTCGGACTCGACCAGGCGACGGAACTGCTCAAAAGCGGCCCGCGCGCAGGCGTCTTCGGTCAGGCCGGAGCGATAGCGCACGGGAAACGGCGCCCGGTACACCTCGTTCGCGAAGGGGCCGAAGCCGCTCTTGTAGGCCGGCGCCTTGGCGGTCAGCGACAGCGCCATGTAGGTGCGGCCATGGAACGCATTCTCGAACGCCACCACCGCCTGCCTGCCGGTCGCGCGGCGCGCGACCTTGATGGCGTTTTCCACGGCTTCCGCGCCGGTGGTCTGCAGCATGACCTTCTTGGGCCAGTCGCCCGGCACCAGATCGATCAGCGCCTCGGCCAGTTCGATATAGCCGGGATACATCACGATGTTGAAGCAGGTATGCAGATAGCGCTCGGCCTGCGCGCGCACGGCGGCCACCACCTCGGGGTGCGCGTGCCCGACATTGAGCGTGCCGATGCCGCCGGCGAAGTCGATGAAGTCATGACCGTCGAGATCGGTCAGCGTGGCGCCGGCCGCGCGTTCGGCGAACACGGGCGGGCCGTTGGCCACCCCCAGGGCCACGGCGGCCTCTCGCCGCGCCTGGAATGCCTGGCACTGCCTGCCGGGAAGTTGCGGGGACTGCGTGGCGTCTGTCATTGCCCTGGGCTCCTGGGAAGGGTGGATGCAGCGACGATCGAGACCACTATATTCTTGTGCTATTTATTGTGTCAATACTAGATTACAACTATGCATTTTAAATTGTGCACAATCTTGAGTTCAAAATAGTGCTATGCTTTCCCGCGACTTGAAACCAGGTGCCCACATGCCCGAGAAACGCGCCACGCCCTCTGCCGCCGAAGAAAAACGCAAGCCGGCTTCCACCCGCGACGTCATTCTGGATCTGCGCGAGCGCATCGCCTCGCAAGCCCTGCTGCCCGGCACACGGGTGCCCGAAGAAGACCTGGCGCAGGCCTACGACATCCCCCGCGCCAAGGCGCGCGAGGTGCTGGCCACGCTGGAAGATCGCGCGCTGGTGGAACGCGTGCCGAACAAGGGCGCCGTGGTGGCGCTGGTGGACATGGAAACCACGTACCGTCTCTACCAGGTGCGCGAAGCGCTGGACGGGCTCGCGGTGCGGCTGGCCATCGCCAATGCCGAGCCTGCCGATTGGGAAGCCATGCAGGCCCTTCTGGGCGAGCCGTTCGAACAGAGCCTGAAGAACGGCGACATCGAGGCGCATGTGGCCACGATCGAGCAGTTCCGCAATCACATCAAGGAACTGGCGCGCAACCCCATCCTGAGCGACATGATCGAACGCATCTATGACCGCACCCGCGTGTCGATGCGGCGCGTGGCCCTGCTGCCGGGCCGTTCGGAAATGGGAATCAAGCAATACCGCGCCCTGCTGGACGCGATGGTGCGCGGCGACGCCGACGAGGCCGAGCGTTGCGTGCGCGAGCTGAACGCCAGCGCGCGCGACTATATCGAGCGCTACAAGAACTACGTCATCTGACGGCCTGGCGCCGGCACGCCCGGCGCCAGGCCGGGACGCACCCTTTACTCGTAGCTGTTCAACTGGACGCCGGATACGCCGCGCACCGCCGGCGCGCCCGCGCCACCGGGCGCGACGGGCTGCTGCGCCTGCCCGGCCGGGGCCAGCGCTGGCGGCGCATCCGTCGCGGGAACCGGCTGCGCGGTCTGCCCGCCCTGGCCGGGCGCCATGCCCTGCTGCGCCTCGCCCTCGCCCGCCGGCTCGATCTCCGGCGGCGCGGCCGCGCGCCGCGCCTGCTTGTCCCGATCCTGGCGCGCGATCAGCTCGCGCAGCTCGGCGGCCAGCTTGGTCGACTTGCCGGTCGTGGCCCAGTCTGCCGCGTTCTGCCCCTTGGTATCGCGCGTGGTGACGTCGGCGCCCGCCTTGAGCAGCAGCTCGACCATGGACTTGTTGCCCGACAGCGCGGCCATCATCAGCGGCGTCTCGCCCGAGGGCGCGGGCGCGTTGACCATGGCCTTGTGCTGCAGCAGCAGTTGCGCCATCGCCAGCTGGCCCTTGGACGCGGCATAGTGCAGCGGCGTCCAGCCCAGGCGGTTGACCTGGGCGCCGCGGGCGATGAGCGCGCGCGCACGGTCAGTCTGGCCCGCGATCGCCAGGTACATCAGCGGGGTCTCGCCCGCCGGATTCTCGGCGTTCACGTCGGTGCGGCGGTCGGCGGCAATCGCGTCGAACACGTTCCAGGCGCCGGCCACCACCGCGCGCATCAGCGCCGGCTGGCCATTCTGGAAACGGACATTGGGATCGGCGCCTTGCGCCAGCACGTCCTTGATGTCGTCGGCGTAGTCGTTGGCCAGGTAGACCCACCAGTCGTTCGGATTGGCGGCCTGCGCCGCGTGGGCCGCCAGCGCCATCGCCATGGCTGCCAGCGCCTTGCGTGCGGACGGGAACGAGCCTCGAACGGGCGACGGACGGCGGGCGATCTGCATGGGAACCTCGCGATTCAACTTAAATTATTTTCTTAATTTATTTCTTTATCTTTTTGAAAAGATTAAAGAAATTATCGGTTGACGCGCGCGCCACCTCGGCCACGGTGATGCCGCGCAGGTCGGCGATCTTCTCGGCGACATGGATCACCTTGGACGGGTCGTTCAGCTTGCCACGGTACGGCACCGGCGCCAGGTACGGCGAATCCGTTTCGATCAGCAGCCGGTCCAGCGGCACCTTGGCGGCGACCTCGTGCACGATCTGGGCGTTCTTGAAGGTGACGATGCCGGACAGCGAGATATAGAAATTCTGGTCCAGCGCCGCCTGCGCGACCTCCCAGTTCTCGGTGAAGCAATGCATCACGCCGCCGACTTCGCCGGCGTTTTCCTCGCGCAGCACGCGCACCGTGTCCTCGGCCGAGGCGCGCGTGTGCACGATCAGCGGCAGGCCGGTCTCGCGCGCCGCGCGGATATGGCGGCGAAAGCGCTCGCGCTGCCAGTCCAGCGGCTCGGACAACCGGTAGTAGTCCAGCCCGGTCTCGCCGATGGCGACCACGCGGGGATGGGCCGACAGGCGCGCCAGCTCTTCCACCGAGGGGTCCGGCGTGTCTTCGTAGTCGGGATGCACGCCCACCGACGCCCACAGATGGGCGTGCGGCTCGACCAGCGCCATCAGGCCGGGCCATTCGGGCATGTTGACGCTGACCACCAGCGCGTGCGTCACCTGGTTGGCGGCCATGCGCTCCAGGATGGCGGGCAGGTCGGCGGCCAGTTCGGGGAAATTCAGATGGCAGTGGGAATCGACGTACATGGAAATCCGGGTTGCGGGCGCCGCCCCTGGCCCTGACCCTGGCCGGCGCCGCGCTCGTGCGGGCCGCGGGCGACGGGCGGCGCGGGACTACGCCAGGCAGGATAGCACCACGCGCTGCAGCGCGGAGTGGGCGAAAAGCTTGGCATTCAAGGGGTGCGTGGCCAGCGCGCGCTGGCGCGTCAGCCAGCGCGCGGCTTCGGCCACGCGGGCCGGCCGCGCGCGCGCGGCCACTTGCGCCACGCCCGCGCCCAGCGCGGGGAAGTAGCGCACCGGCGCGCCGGCGGCGGCCAGCATCAGGTCGGTATAGAAACGTTGCAGCGCGTCGATCCAGTCGGTCGCCGGCACCTTCTCCAGCGCCTCGGCCAGCGTGCCCACATCGGGCGACTGGCCCTGCGCCAGCGGCGCGACCATTTGGCCCAGCCACGGCGGACAGGCGGCCTCGCCGCTCTGCGCCAGGCGCAGGGCCGCCAGCGGCGCGCCGCCGCCGGCCGCCAGCCATTCGCGGGCGGGTTCGACGTTCTGCTCGCGCAGCCATTGCAGCGCGGTGTCGGCATCGGGCGCCGGCAGGGGCAGGCGGCGGCAGCGCGACACCAGGGTCGGCAGCAGCCGGTCCGGCGCATCCGCCACCAGCAGGAATACCGTGTGCGGCGGCGGCTCTTCCAGCACCTTGAGCAGCGCGTTGGCCGAGACCACGTTCAGCGCATGGGCCGGATACAGCAGCGCCACGCGCCAGCCGCCCCGATGGGTGGCGGTGTTGAACCAGGACTCCAGCGCGCGGATCTGGTCGATGCGGATTTCCTTGGACGGCGCGCGCTTGGACGCGCTGCCGGCCACGGGCTCGGCATCCTCGGCCTGTTCGGCGGCCTCGGCGCCCTCTTCCACCGCGATGGCTTCGGGACGAATGCGGCGCAGATCGGGATGGTTGCCGCTGGCGAACCAGGCGCAGGCCGCGCAATGGCCGCAGGCCAGGCCGTCCTGCGGCGTCTCGCAGAGCAGGCTGGCGGCGGCGGCCACGGCGAAGTCCAGCTTGCCGATGCCGGCCAGGCCGTGCACCAGCCAGGCGTGGGCGAAGCGCTCGCGGTTGCCCAGCCAGTTGCGGGCGGTCTCGAGCTGCCAGGGCAGGAATTGCGGCGCGCTCACTGGGCTAGCCTCCTATTCACGGAGCCGATGCCAGTTCTCATGCGGGCACCTGCGGATGGACGAAGCGCGTCATGCGCGCCCTTCGATCAAGGCCTGCAGGCCGGCTTCCAGCTCGGCCCGGATCTCGGGTATGGAACGGGTGGAATCGATCACGTGGATGCGGTCCGGGTCCGCCTTGGCGCGTGCATGGTAGGCCGCGCGGGTGCGCTCGAAGAAGGCCGCGCCCTCGCGCTCGAAGCGGTCCGGTTCGCGCGCGTCGGCCAGGCGCTGGCGCGCCACTTCCAGCGGCACGTCGAACAGCCAGGTGCGGTCGGGCTGGCCCGCCTGCATCCAGGCCTCCAGCGCGGCCACGCGCTCGGCGCCCAGGCCGCGGCCGCCGCCCTGGTAGGCGTAGCTGGCGTCGGTATAGCGGTCGCAGACCACCCAGGCGCCGCGCGCCAGCGCCGGCTCGATCACCTGGCGCGCGTGCTCGCAGCGGGCGGCGAACATCAGCAGCGTCTCGGTGTCCAGGCCCATCGGGTCGTTCAGCACCAGGGCGCGCAGCTTCTCGCCCAGCGGCGTGCCGCCGGGCTCGCGCGTGGCGACCACTTCCAGGCCCTGCGCGCGCAGGAAATCGGCGATCCAGCCGGTGTGGGTGCTCTTGCCTGCCCCGTCGACGCCTTCCAGCGTGATGAAACGTCCGCGCGAGGTCATTCGTCTTGTCCTTGTTGTTCCGGTTGCGCCGGCTGTTGGGCCGGCTGCTGCGGCGCTGATTGCGGCTGCGCCGCCTGTTGCGGCGACTGCGGCTGCGCCGGCTCCGCCGGCTGGGCGGGCCGCGCGGCCTGCGCCGGCCGCGAGGGCTGCGCCTGCTGTCCCTGGCCCAGGATGTAGCGCGACACGTTGCGGTTGTGCTCGTTCAGGTTGACCGAGAATTCGCTGGTGCCATTGCCCTTGGACACGAAGAACAGGTACTTGTGCTGTTCCGGCTGCACCGCGGCCAGCAGCGCCGCGCGGCCGGCCGCCGCGATCGGCGTGGGCGGCAGGCCGGGCCGGGTATAGGTGTTCCAGGGCGTGTCGGTCTGCAGGTCGCGCTTGCGGATGCGGCCCTGGTAGGCGTCGCCCATGCCGTAGATAACAGTGGGATCGGTCTGCAGCAGCATGCCGATCTTCAGGCGGTTGGCGAACACGCCCGAGACGCGCCGGCGGTCGGGTCCATGGCCGGTTTCCTTTTCGATGATGGACGCCATCACCAGCGCCTCGTAGGGCGTGGCCATGGGCAGGTCGGCCTGGCGCTTGGACCAGGTGTCGTCCAGGATGCGCTGGCCTTCCTGGTAGGCGCGGCGCAGCAGGTCGTAGTCGGTGCTGCCGGGCGTGAAGATATAGGTATCGGGGAAGAACAGGCCTTCGGGGCGCTTGATGTCCGAGCCCAGCCGCGTCATCAGGTCCTCGTCGCTGATGTCGCCCAGGGTCTGCTTGACGTCCGGATGCTCGCGCAGCGCCTGGCGGATCTGGCGGAAGGTCCAGCCTTCCAGGAAGGTGATCTGGCGCTGACTCATGTCGCCACGCGCCATGCGTTCCAGCAGCTGCCACGGCGAATCGCCGTTGATGGCCTGATAGCCGCCCGCCTTGATCAGCTTGTCCTGCTCGGACAGGCGCGCCATCCAGACGAAACCCGGCTCCCAGACCGGCACGCCGGCCGCGTTCAGCGCGCGCGCGACCGTGCGCGGGCTGCTGCCCGGATCCACCACGAAATCGATCCTGTCGGCCTTGAGCTGCATGGGCCGGTGCATCCAATGCCAGGCGCCGCCAACGGCCGCCGCGGCGGCCAGCACCAGGAGCAGCAGGGACCACAGGAAATAAGAACGGAGTCGCTTCTTCATAAGTTCCGGAAGTTTAATGGATCGCGCGCGGGTCCGACGCTGGAAATCGGGACAGAATGGTACGCGACGCGGGCGACACGCCCCTGAACGGCGCGAGGGATTGGCCTGGACCCGCGCCGAAGACGGCTATCATCGGATCTTTGAAGATGCGATGCGGCCCCATCCTGCGCGGGCCGCCACAAGACACGCCGCCATGCACGATTTCCTAGCTTCGATTCCGTCCAACGCCGAAGGTTGCGCGGCCTGCGCGCCGCTGGACGATTTCCTGGTCATTTCCGCCTCGGGCGCCGATGCGCTGACTTTCCTGCACGGCCAGCTGACCCAGGACGTCACCGGCCTGCCGGCCGACGCCGCCCGCCTGGCCGGCTACTGCACCGCCAAGGGCCGGCTGCTGGCCACGCTGCTGATGTGGCGCGCCGCCCCGGGCGCCGGCGATGAAGCGCCGCAGCTGTACGCGCTGCTGCGCCAGGATCTGTCGCAAGCCCTGCTCAAGCGCCTGTCCATGTTCGTGCTGCGCGCCAAGGCCAAGCTGGCCGCGACCGCGCTGCACGCCTGCGGCGTGCGCGCCGCCGACGACGCCCAGCTGGCCGCGCTCGAAGCCGCCGCCGGCCCGCTGCCGCGCCAGACCTGGGAACGCGCCGAGCTGCCGTCGGGCACCTGGATCGCCGCGCCCTCGGCGGCCGGCGAACGGCGCTGGTGGTGGATCGCCTCGGACGAGCAGCTGGCCGGCGCCTCCGCCCTGGCCGGCGCGCTGACGCGGACGGACGCCGACGCCTGGCGCGCGGCCGACCTGGCCGCCGGCATCCCCTGGATCGGCGCCGCCACCCAGGACCTGTTCATTCCGCAGACCGTCAACCTGGAACTGATCCAGGGCGTGAGCTTCACCAAGGGCTGCTATCCCGGCCAGGAAGTGGTGGCGCGCAGCCACTACCGTGGCACGGTCAAGCGCCGCATGGCCTACGGCCGCGTCGAGGCCGGCGCCCAGGAAGGCGCGCTGGCGAACGTCGATGTGTATGACGCCGCGCAGCCGGGCGAACCCGTGGGCCGCGTGATCGACGCGGCGCGCCATGCCGGCTCGGTCAGCGCCTTGTTCGAGATCGCGCTGGCCGCGCTGCCCGGCGACCTGCGCCTGGGCGCGGCCGACGGCCCGCGCATCGCGGTCGCGCCGCTGCCCTACTCCATTCAGCCCGAGTAAACGCGCGTTCCAAGCGGGCGCTTGCCGGACGCGTGCCGCGCAGGCGTGCCTGCTGGCGCGCACCCGTTGGCGCGCGCCTGCTTCCCGATCCGTGGAAGACGCTAAACAGCCACGCCGAACAAGGCGCCCACGCCAGCCGTGACCGCCATGGCCAGCGCGCCCAGGATCGTGACGCGCAAGGCGGCCGGCCCCTTGGGCGCGCCGCCGACGCCGGCGGCCAGCGCACCCAGCGCGGCCAGACAGGCGATGGACGCGCCCGTCACGGTCCAGATCAACGGTCCGGTCGGCGTAACCGCCGCCACCGCCAGGGGCAAGGCCGCGCCGCCCGCGAAACAGGCCGCCGACGCCACGGCCGCCTGCACCGGACGGGCGCGGTTGTGCAGCAGGATGCCCAGTTCGTCGCGCGCGTGCGCGTCCAGCGCGTCATGATGCGTCAGCTGGCTGGCGACCTGCGCCGCCAGTTCCGGCGACAGCCCGCGCTGCACATAGATCTCGGTCAGTTCAGCCAGTTCCTCGCCGGAATTGCGCTTGAGCGAGCGCTGTTCAAGCCGCAGGTCGGCCGCCTCGGTATCGGCCTGCGAACGCACGGACACGTATTCGCCGGCCGCCATCGACAGGGAGCCGGCCACCAGGCCGGCCAGTCCCGAGGTCAGGATGGCGCCATGCGCGGCCTGCGCCGCCGCCACGCCGGTGATCAGGCTGGCGGTGGACACGATGCCGTCGTTCGCGCCCAATACCGCCGCGCGCAGCCAGTTGCTGCGGAAAATCCGGTGATGCTCTTTTGCAGGCATGGTTTGCTCATGGAGTGGCGGGTCTACCGCTAGACTCTCACAGCGGTCAGCAAGCCTATCACGCAGAGCGTGGCCTGGTCTTGCGCGTGCGCATGGACTTCGACCTGGCAGATGGACAGGCGCCGGCCCGGCTTGACCACGCGGCCGGTGGCCGTGTAGCGCTCGCCCCTGGCCGGGGCCAGGAAGTTCATCTTGAACTCGGAAGTCAGCACATCCTGGCCCGGCTCGAACAGGCTGTAGGCGGCGTAGCCGCCGGCCGTGTCGGCGATGGTGGTGGAAATGCCCGCATGCAGATAGCCGTTCTGCTGGCACAGGTCGGCGCGATACGGCAGCGTGATCTCCACCCTGCCCGGCTCGACCAGGCCCAGCTCGGCGCCCAGCAGGCGCATGATGCCCTGCCGTTCAAAGCTGGCGCGGACCCGCTCAAGCGGGTCGGCCAGCTGCATGCCGGCGCTCACCTCAGTCCTCGCGCTTGAGCAGATTGACGATGCTGGAGAAATCCAGCTTGCCCGAGCCGCCGGCGCTGTGCAGCGAATACAGGTTGCGCGCCAGCTCGCCCAGCGGGATCGAGGCGCGCGCCGCCAGCGCGGCCTCGGCCGCCAGGCCCAGGTCCTTGAGCATCAGGTCCACGCCGAAGCCGCCGGCGTAGCCCTTGGACGCGGGCGCGTGTTCCATCACGCCGGGCCAGGGGTTGTAGAGTTCGGTGGCCCAGTTGCGGCCCGAGCTCTTGGCGATGATGTCCGACAGCACCTTGGGATCCAGGCCATTGGCCACGCCCAGCGCCAGCGCCTCGGAGGTGCCGGCCATCAGGATGCCGAGCAGCATGTTGTTGCAGATCTTGGCGACCTGGCCCGCGCCCGCGGCGCCGGCGTGGAAGATATTCTTGCCCATCTTTTCCAGCACCGGACGGGCGCGCTCCAGCGCGGCGGGCAGGCCGCCGACGATGAAGGTCAGCGTGCCGGCGGCCGCGCCGCCGGTGCCGCCCGACACGGGCGCGTCGATCATGGCGATGCCGCGCGCCTCGGCGGCCTGCGCCACCTTGCGGGCCGAGTCCGGCGCGATGGTGCTGCACTCGATGACCAGCGCGCTGGCCGGAATCTTGCCCAGCAGGTCCTCGCCCAGGTACAGCCCTTCCACGTGCTTGCTGGCGGGCAGCATCGAGATGACGACTTCGGCGCCCTGCACGGCGTCGGCGGCCGACGTGGCCGCCTTGGCGCCGGCGTCGGTCAGCGTCTTGACGGCGGCGGGCGCCAGATCGTAGACCGTCAGGCTGTGGCCGGCCTTGACCAGATTCAGCGCCATGGGCGCGCCCATATTGCCCAGGCCGATAAACGCGATGCTGCTCATGATGTCCTGTCTCCTGTTGCTTTTGCTATTGCTGCTGATGCTTGTAGGGGGAAATCGTTCAATGCCTCGTGCCTTGCCGCCGGCCTGACCGCGTCCCCGGGACGCGGCCGCGAGCCGGCCCTAGCGTCCTTGCTTGCCCAGGTCGTCCAGCGGATGCGGCTGGCCCTCGGGCCAGGGTTCGTCGAAGAACTTCTGCACCCAGGCGTCCGTGGCCACGTCCAGCACCGCCGGATTCCAGCGCGGCCGCTTGTCCTTGTCGATCAGCAGCGCGCGGATGCCCTCGGCGAAATCGCCATGCGCGGCGCAGGCCAGCGCGGCGATGTACTCGGCGCGGAACACGTCGTCGAGCGAGCGCAGCCGCATGCGCTGCTGCAGCGCGAACGACAGGCGGACCGAGCCGGGCGAGCCGGCCAGCATGGTGGACGCGGCGCGCGCCAGCCAGGGATCGTCGTGGTCCTTCAGCGCCGCCAGTTCCTCGTAGATGTCGTCGAGGCGGTTGCCGCTGCACAGGTTGTTGATCAGGAAGGAATGCTGGCGCAGATGGCCGGGGTCCATCGGCGTCTGCGGCTCCAGCGCCGTCAGCGCGCGCCGCAGCAGGCCGTCGTTGATGGAACGCGGGGGGATCGCGTCGCTGTCCGGCGCGGCCTGCGCCTGCCCGGCCCAGGGCTGCTCTTGCAGCGATTCCAGCAGCTTGGGCCAGTCGGCGTGGTCCAGGCGAAAGTCGGCCAGGCCGGCGAAGAAGGCATCGGCCGTGTTCAGCTGCGCGCCGGTCAGCGCCAGGAACATGCCGATGCGGCCGGGCATGCGGTTGAGCAGCCAGCTGCCGCCGACGTCCGGGAACAGGCCGATGCTCACCTCCGGCATGGCCAGGCGCGAGGCCTCGCTCACCACGCGGTGGCTGGCGCCCATCATGAGCCCGATGCCGCCGCCCATGACGATGCCATGGCCCCAGCACAGCACGGGCTTGGGATAGGTGTGGATGCGATAGTCCAGCCGGTATTCCAGCTCGAAGAAGCGCCGCGCATAGGCATTGGCCCACGGCCCCTTGCCGGCGTTCTCGGTCATGCTGCGGTACAGCCCGTGCAGGTCGCCGCCGGCGCAGAACGCCTTCTCGCCCGCGCCTTGCAGCACCACCAGGGCCACGCCGGGATCGCGCGCCCAGGCATCCAGGCGCGCGGCCAGCAGTTCCACCATTTCCAGCGACAGGCCGTTCAGGGTCTGCGGCGAATTCAGCGTCGCGATCCCGAAACGCATGCCATTGGCAGCGGCCCTTTCTTCAAACAACACCGGTGCAGTCATCGTATGTCGGCTCCTTTTTCCAACAATTGGCGGGCGATGATCACGCGCATGATCTCATTCGTCCCCTCCAGAATCTGATGTACGCGAGTATCGCGCACCAGACGCTCCAAGGGATAGTCCCGCAGGTAGCCGTAGCCGCCGTGTATCTGTTGCGCATCCAGGCAGATCTGGAAGCCCATGTCGGTCGCGAAGCGCTTGGCCATGGCGCAGTAGGTGGCCGCGTCGGGCGCGCCGCCGTCCAGCTTGCAGGCGGCCAGGCGCACCATCTGGCGCGCGGCCACGAGGTGGGTGGCCATGTCGGCCAGCTTGAATTGCAGCGCCTGGAATTCCGCCAGGCGGCGGTTGAACTGGCGGCGCTCGTCCATGTAGCGCCGGGCCGCGTCCAGCGCGCCCTGGGCCGCGCCGACCGAGCAGGTGCCGATGTTGATGCGGCCGCCGTCCAGGCCCTTCATGGCGATCTTGAAGCCGTCGCCCTCGTTGCCCAGCATGTTGGCGGCCGGCACGCGCACGTTCTCGAACACGATGGGCCGGGTGGACTGGCTGTTCCAGCCCATCTTTTCTTCCTTGCGGCCATAGCTGATGCCGGCGCTGTCGGCGGGAATGGCGAAGGCGCTGATGCCGGCCGCGCCCTCGCCGCCGGTGCGCGCCATCACGATCAACAGGTTGGTATCGCCGCCGCCCGAGATGAAGGCCTTGGCGCCGTTGACGATGTAGTCGCCACCCTGGCGCTGCGCGCGGGTCGACAGCGAGGCAGCGTCGGAGCCGGCGCCCGGTTCGGTCAGGCAATACGAAGCCAGCTTCTCGCCGCTGGCCAGTTGCGGGCCCCATTCCTCGCGCAGCGCGGGCTGGCCCCAATGGCCGACCATCCAGGTGGCCATGTTGTGGATGGTCAGGAAGGCCGTGGTCGACGGATCCACCGCCGCCATTTCCTCGAACACCAGCGTGGCGTCCAGGCGCGGCAGGCCCAGGCCGCCGATCTCTTCACTGGCGTAGATGCCGCAAAAGCCCATCTCGCCCGCCCGCGCGAACGCTTCGCGCGGGAATATGCCCTCGGCGTCCCAGTGCGCCGCGTGGGGCGCCAGCTCGCCTTGCGCGTAGTCGCGCGCCGCCTGCGCGAACGCGCGCTGCTCGTCGGTCAGTTCCAAGTCCACAGCCTAGTCTCCCGGTGGTATGAGTATTGTCTGTCGGCATCGCTGCCGTCTCGTGAACGTCAGCCCGTCGATTTTGACATGACGTTGACGTAAACGTAAGCGCAAACACGCCTGACGGCGCTGCGAGGCGCCCAACCGGGGTTCATGTTACGCCCGAAGCGCGGGCGGGATTTGTCTCGGCAGCGACAATGTGCCGGCAGCGCCGCGACGACGCCCTGGCATTAGAGCAGCCCGGCGGGCCGTTCGCGTCCGTTCCGGGCCGTCCGCGCGCGCCGGTGCTCGGCCCGGCGGCGACGCGACTCCTTCGGGTCGAAGGTCAGGCCACGGTAGATTTCCAGGCGGTCGCCGTCGTTCAAGGCCGTATCCGGCCTGACCGCGCGCCCGAACACGCCCACGCCGGCCTGCCAAGGGTCGTTACGAGGAAAATCGGCGGCGAACCCGCTGGCCGCGATGGCCTCGGCCGCCGTCGCGCCGGCCGGCAGGCGCAGCACCCGCGTCCAGACTTGGTCCGGCAGCGCGTGGCAGACGCTGACG
The DNA here is from genome assembly GCF_059760905.1 of Achromobacter sp. 1011811831. NCBI lineage: Bacteria > Pseudomonadati > Pseudomonadota > Betaproteobacteria > Burkholderiales > Alcaligenaceae > Achromobacter > Achromobacter sp. 1011811831. The sequence goes on along the minus strand of NZ_JCBANG010000030.1, from coordinate 35,201 downwards.
CCGATATCCTCACTCGCCATACTTGGCCTGCGCGCGCTTGGTGAAGGAATCGATGAAGCTGGTGGCGATGCGGTTGAACACCGGCCCCACCACCATTTCCAGCGCCCGGTTCGAGAACGCGTATTCCATGGTGAACAGCACCTTGCAGGCGTCTTCCGCCAGCGGCTGGAATTCCCAGTGGCCGACCAGGCTGGAGAACGGGCCGTCCACCAGCCGCAGGTCGATGCGGTCGGGATAAACGTGCGTGTTGCGCGTGGTGAAGCGCTGCTTCATGCCCGCGAAGCTGATCAGGATGGAGGCCTGCATGCCGTGCTCGTCGCGGGTCTGGACCTCGGCGCCGCCGCACCAGGGCATGAATTCCGGGTACTTTTCCACGTCCGCGACCAGATCGAACATCTGGGCGGCGCTGTAGGGCACCAGGACGGATCGTTGTACTTTGTGCATCGACTATCGCAAATGGCTAGAATGACAAGATTTTACCGGTCCCGCGCGTCCATCCCAACCCCGGGCGGAATTGCGGCGCGGGCACTGCTGCGCACTCCGGTGATACACCCCAGAGCAAAGACCCACTCCTGCTTGCCAGGGGGAAGAACAGAACAGGCTTTATGAGCATTATCGACAACCGCAAGGCCACGCACGACTATTTCATCGAGGACCGCTACGAGGCCGGCCTGGTCCTGCAGGGCTGGGAAGTCAAGGCGATCCGCGACGGCCGCGTGCAGCTCAAGGAAAGCTATGTCATCGTGCGCGACGGCGAGCTGTTCCTGCTGGGCATGCACGTCAGCCCCCTGCCCACGGCCTCGACCCACATCCATCCCGATGCCATGCGCACGCGCAAGCTGCTGCTCAAAGCCGAGGAAATCAGCAAGCTCATCGGCAAGGTCGAGCAGCGCGGCTACACGCTGGTGCCGCTGAACCTGCACTACAAGAACGGCCGCATCAAGCTGGACTTCGCGCTCGGCCGCGGCAAGAAACTCTACGACAAGCGCGACACCTCGCGCGAGAAGGATTGGCAGCGCGAGAAAGAGCGGCTGATGAAGCACGACACGCGCCGCAAGGACAACTAGCCGCGCTTGCCGGCCCCAGGGCCGGCCCCGCTCAGGCCGTGATCGCCGCGCGCTCGGCCGGCTCGGCTTCGACGCCTGGCCCGCTGATGCGGTTACGCCCGGCGGCCTTCGATGCGTACAGCTTGCGGTCGGCGCGCTCGAACAGCGATTGCAGGTTTTCGCCCGGGATCCACTCGGCCACGCCCGCGCTGAACGTATACGAGATCGCGCCGCCGCCATGGCCGCAAGGCGTGCGCCGCACCGATTCCAGCAGGCGCCCCGCCACCTCCATCACCGCCTCGCCGCGCGAGTCGGGAAACATCACCGCGAACTCCTCGCCCCCGACCCGGCCGGCATGGTCGCTGGAACGCAGCGTGGCGATCGCCAGCAGGCCGAAGTGCCGCAGCACGGCATCGCCCACGGCATGGCCGTGCAGGTCGTTGATGCGCTTGAAGTGATCGATGTCCAGCAACAGCAAGGTCAGCGGCCGGCGCGTGCGCAGGGCCTGGGCGCAATAGCGCTCGGCCTGCAGCCACCAGGCCTTGCGCGACAAGAGGCCGGTCAGGAAATCCGTGTTCGCTTCCTGCTCGCGTTCGGCCAGCATGCGGTCATGGATGATCATGATGGTGCCCAGCATCAGGCAGGGCAGCGTCAGCAGCCCCAGCGTCAGGAAGACGACGTTCCAGGTGGTGGCTTCAAGCAGCGCCCAGGTGTGCGCCACGCCCGTCATGTACAGCAGCGCGCGCAGCCCGCACACGGCCGCCGACACGGCGGCCACCGTCCAGACGAACCAATAGGCGTAGCGCGAACGATTTTGCGGCATGCCGCCGCGCACCGTCGCGGCCGTGGCCAGCATGAAGCCCGTCTGCAGCAGCGACATGGCGGAGATGCGCAGCGCCACGCGCGGATCGACATAGGTGTACGCCGCGACCGCCAGCAAGGCCGCGATCGCCGACAGCGCCATCAGGCGCCGCGGCACCGTGCGCCCCATCATGCGCCGCACGCCCGTGAAATAGCAGCACAGCGCCAATGCGACCAGCGCATTGGGCAGCAGCACGGACAACCACAAGGGCGCGGCCGTGACCTGCAATGCATATCCGCCGAAAGCCGCCAGCGTCAGCAGGTTGGCCCGGATGCTCTCGCCGATGCCGGCCATGCCGCTGCGCGCCAGCGATCCCAGCACGCACAAGGACAGCAAGCCCGCCAGCGCCGCGATCGATAGCAAATGGACGGGAGCGATCATCTTGCAAGCGCCCGCGGGCGGGTCTTCAGCCGGTCTTGGTGCCCTTGACGATGGTCATGGCCGAAGCAATCATGCCGCCCACGTCGGCCAGGTTGGCCGGCAGGATCAGCGTGTTGCCCTGCTTGGCCACGTTGCCGAAGGCCTCGACATAGCGCTCGGCCACCTTCAGGTTGACGGCTTCCATGCCGCCGGGCTGGCGCACCGCCTCGGCCACCTGCGTCACCGCCTTGGCGGTGGCTTCGGCGATGGCCAGCACGGCGGCGGCCTCGCCCTGGGCCTGGTTGATCTGGGCCTGCTTCTCGCCCTCGGAGCGGGCGATGGCGGCCTCGCGCTCGCCGGTGGCGATGTTGATCTGTTCCTGGCGACGGCCTTCGGACGCGGCGATCAGCGCGCGCTTCTCGCGCTCGGCGGTGATCTGCGCCTGCATCGAGCGCAGGATCTCATTGGGCGGCGTCAGGTCCTTGATCTCGTAGCGCAGCACCTTCACGCCCCAGTTCAGCGCGGCCTCGTCCAGCGAGGACACGATGGTGCTGTTGATGGCGTCGCGCTCTTCGAAGGTACGGTCCAGTTCCATCTTGCCGATGACCGAACGCAGCGTGGTCTGCGCCAGCTGCGTGATCGCCAGGATGTAGTTCGACGCGCCGTAGGATGCGCGCATCGGGTCCGTGACCTGGAAATACAGCACGCCGTCGACCTGCAGCTGGGTGTTGTCGCGCGTGATGCAGACCTGGCTGGGCACGTCCAGCGGGATTTCCTTGAGCGAGTGCTTGTAGGCCACGCGCTCGATGAAGGGGATGACGAAGGCGGCGCCCGGCGACAGCACGCGGTCGAACTTGCCGAGGCGTTCGACGACCCAGGCGTGCTGCTGCGGCACGATGGCGATCGCCTTGATGACGATCAGGATCGCCAGCGCCACGATGACAAGGAGGACGATGGTGGAAGTTTCGATCATGGTGTGTATCCCTCTTCTTGGATGATTGCCTGGGCGCCCCGCTCGCGCAAGGCGCCCCTGGCCGGCCCCGCCGGACCGGGACTAGCGCGCGCCGCCGGATGCGTTCCTGGGCGTGAGCACCAGGCGCGTGCCGCGCAATTCGGTGATGACATGCTCGCCGCCATGGGGCGCGTGCCCCTCGGCCAGTTCGGCCTGCCAGTGAGCGCCGCGATACCAGACGCGGGCCGTGCGGTTGTCGGACCAGGCTTCCACCGACACGATCTGCCCGATGTCCAGGTTGACGTCGGCATTGCTGGCCGCGTCGACCTCGCGCTTTTTCAGCACGCGGGTCTTGCGCAAGATGACCAGCCCCAGCAGCACCACGGCGCCGCAGGCGAGCAACTGCCATTCCAGGCCGGCGTTCAGCCAGGCCGCCACGCCGCCGCCCGCCAGGCCCAGGGCCACCAGCAGCAAATAGAACGTTCCCGTCGCCAGTTCGCCAATCAGCGCCAGCGCGGCCAATCCCAGCCATATCCACATAGTGTCCGGTTCGCCTCAGGAAAGAATGTCAATATCCAGCGGATTGTACGTATTTCCGGGACGGAGCGTGCACGTCGCCGCCCGTGCCCAGTCTGGCGCTGGATTATGATGCGGCTATGGCAGACGCTGTTCCGCACGGGCAGCGTGTATTCAATATATGGACCTATGACCGCAACGCCCCCCGCCCTACCCGTCCTGATCCTGCACACCGGCGATCCGGAACCCTCCCTGAAAGAACGGTTCGGCAGCTATGCCGAGCAGATGGCCATGGCGGCGGGCCTGGAAGCTGGCGAGGTCGAGGTGGTGCCGGTGCATGAAGGCGCGCGTCCCCGGGACTCGCAGCACTACCGGGCCGCCCTGATCACCGGCTCGCCCGCCATGGTCACCGACCGCGAGCCCTGGAGCGAGGACACCGCCGCCTGGCTGCGCGAGGCAGCCGCCGCCGGACTGCCCATGTTCGGCGTCTGCTACGGCCACCAGCTGCTGGCCCACGCGCTGGGCGGCAAGGTCGGCTACAACCCCACCGGCAGCGAGCTGGGCACCCAGACCGTGGAGCTGCTGCCGCCGGCGTCCGGCGACCAGCTGCTGGACGGCCTGCCCGCCAGCTTCCCGGCCCAGATGCTGCATGCCCAGACCGTGCTGCAGCCGCCGCCGGGCGCGGCCGTGCTGGCCCGGTCCGACCAGGATCCGCACCAGATGTTCCGCGTCGGGCCGAACGTGTTCTCGACCCAGTTCCACCCCGAATTCGGCCCGGACTTCGTGCGCGCCCACCTGGAACGCTACCAGCGCAAGTACATGGCGGAAAACCTGGACGTGCCCGGCCTGGCCGCCAATGTGCGCGCCACGCCGGTCGCCGGCGGGCTGCTGCGCCGCTTCCTGGATCTCTGCGCCCCCGCCGCCAGCCGTCCGCAATAAGCGGAGTGCGCGGCGGCCGGGCATTTGGCACCATTTCTCCAGCGCGCAATCGCGCGCGCCCGAGGAGCCCCACCCCATGAACCGAGCCGCCGCCCCCCTCAGCCCCCAGCACGCCGCCGCCGTCGAGCGCGCCTGCCGCGCGCTCGAGGCGGAGCAGCCGCCCGACCTGAACACGCTGGCCGAGCAGGCCGGCATGAGCCGCTTCCATTTCCATCGCGTGTTCAAGGCCGCCACCGGCGTCACGCCCAAGGCCTATGCCACCGCGCTGCGCGCCAGCCGCGCGCGCCAGCAGCTGCGCGAAAGCGCCAGCGTCACGGACGCCATGTACGACGCGGGCTTCAATTCCAGCGGGCGCTTCTACGAGGCCGCGCCCGCCATGCTGGGCATGACGCCCACCGCCTATCGCCAGCACGGCGCCGGCGTGGACATCCGCTTCGCCGTGGCGCAATGCTCGCTGGGCGCCTTGCTGGTGGCGGCCAGCGCCATCGGCATCTGCGAAATCGCGCTGCACGAAGACCCCGAACACCTGGTGCGCGGCCTGCAGGAACGCTTCAGCAAGGCCCGCCTGATCGGCGCCGACGCCGAGTTCGAGCGCTGGGTGGCCGAGGTGGTAGGCTTCGTCGAAGATCCGTCGCTGGGCCTGAACCTGCCGCTGGACGTGCGCGGCACGGCCTTCCAGCGCCGCGTGTGGGAGGCGCTGCGCGAGATTCCGGTCGGCGCCACCGCCACTTATGCGCAGGTCGCCGAGCGCATCGGCTCGCCGGCGGCGGTGCGCGCCGTGGCGCGCGCCTGCGCCACCAACAACATCGCGCTGGCGATTCCCTGCCATCGCGTGGTCCGCACCGACGGCTCGCTGGCCGGCTACCGCTGGGGCATCGAGCGCAAGCGCGAGCTGATCGCGCGCGAGGCGCAGGCGGCTTGACGCGCCCGCGGCCACCCCGCGCGCGCCCCCGTCAGTTCACGACGCCCGGCTCCCAGCCGCCGCCCAGGACCTTGAACACGTCGACCCGCGCGGAGCCGACCTGCTGCTTCAGGGCAGCCTCCTGCGACATCGCCGTGACCAGGCTGTCTTGCGCCACCAGCACGTCCAGATAGCTGATCGAACCCGCGCGGTAGCGTTGCTCGGCCAGGCGGAAGGCATTGTCGGCGCGGGTGCGGGCCTGGACCAGCGCATCGCGCTGGCGGATCGCCGCGTCATAGGCGCTCAATGCCTGCTCCGTCTCTTTCAGCGCGTTCAGCACCGCGCCGTCGAAGCGGGCCAGCGAGGCCGTGCTCTGCGCCTCGGCCTGCTCGATGCGGCTATGCGCGGCGGCGATGTTGGGAAAGCTCCAGGACACCAGCGGACCCAGCGCGAACGACCAGGCGCGGTCGCCGGTGAGCGTGTCATTGCGCAGGTAGCTGCCGGACGCGCCCAGCGTGACGCGCGGATAGAGATCGGCCACGGCCACGCCGATACGCGCGGTGTCGGCAGCCAGCCTGCGCTCGGCCTGGCGCAGATCGGGTCGCCTGCGCAGCAACGCGGCGCCATCGCCCACCGGGATCGCGCCGCCCGGCTCCGGCGGGCTGGCGCATGCTCGCGCGGCCTGCGGCACCTGGGCCGGCGTGCGGCCCAGCAGCGCCGCCAGTTCGAACAAGGCGGCGCTGCGCCGCGCCTCGATGGGCGCCAGCGCCGCCTCGGTGCGCGCCAGCGCCACGCCGGCCCGCTCGGCGTCCAGGCGCGAAGCCGAACCGGCGCGCTCCTGCTCGCTGATCAGGTCCAGGTTGCGCCGCGCCAGCGCGATGGACGCGCGAGCCACCTGCTCCGACTCGCCATAGGCGCAGGCGTTCAGGTAGGCGCGCGCCGTGTCGGCCACGACCAGCACCCTGGCCGCGTCATAGGCCGCGGCGACCGCGTCGGCGTCGTAGCGGGCCGCCTCGATGTCGCGCCGCACCCGTCCGAACAGGTCCACCTCGTAGGCCACATCCAGCCCGCCGCTGTAGCTCCACTGCCGGGGCGCCGGGCCGTCACCGCCGCCAGCCGCGTTGTTGCGGCCATAGCGCGTGCCGCCCGACAGCTGGGTGGACGGCAGCAGCCCGACCCGGGCCTGGCCGTAGACCGCGCGGGCCTTGTCCAGGTTGGCCAGCGCCGCGCGCAGGTCGGGATTGGCGGCCAGCGCTTCCTGCAACAGGCCGTTGAGCGTGGCGTCGTCGTACAGCCGCCACCAGTCCGCTGGCAGCTCGGCGCCGGCGTTGGTGCGCTCGGACTGGCTGACGAACGGACCGGAGGCCGCCGACGGCATCGCCGGCGCGCGATAGTCGGGCCCGCTGGCGCAGCCGCTCAGGGCCAGCGCCAGCAGCAAGGGCGCGGCAAGGGCGCGCGCCCTGCCCGCCGGGCGCTGCGATGACTCAATGCGCATGACCCGCCTCCGACGCCAGTTCGCGGGCGCGCGCGCCTTGCGCCGCCGCCCGGTGGTCCTTGGCGATGAAACTGTAGATCGTGGGCAGCACGAACAGCGTGAACAGCGTGCCGATCAGCATGCCCATCACCACGACCACGCCGATCGAATACCGGCTGGCCGAACCCGCGCCGCCAGCGAACAGCAGCGGCACCAGGCCGGCGACCATGGCCGCCGTGGTCATCAGCACGGGACGCATGCGCACCGTCGCCGCCTTCTCGATGGCTTCGATGCGGCTCAGGTTCTCATGCTCTTGGATATGGTTGGCGAAAGTGACCATCAGGATTCCGTGTTTCGAGATCAGGCCGATCAGGGTGACCAGGCCGATCTGGGTGTAGATATTGAGCGTGGCGTAGCCCAGCCACAGCGGCACCAGCGCGCCGCAGACGGCCAGCGGCACCGTGACCAGGATCACCAGCGGATCGCGCAGGCTCTCGAACTGCGCCGCCAGGACCAGGAAGATCACCACCAGCGCGAAGCCGAACGACACCCACAGCCGGTTGCCTTCCTGCACGAACTGGCGGCTGTCGCTGAGCCAGTCGACGCTGGTGCTGGCCGGCAGCGGCTGCGATTGCAGGAACGCGACGGCCTCGCCCATGCTGATGCCGGGACGGGGCAGCATGACCAGCGTGGCCGAGTTCATCTGGCCGAACTGGGTGAGCTGGTTGGCCTGGGGCCGCGTCTCGACGCGGGCGACGGTGGACAGCGGCACCAATGCGCCGGTGACGGTCTTGACGTAGAAACGGCCCAGGTCTTCCGGCGTCATCCGGTCGTCCTGCCTGACCTGCGGGATCACGTCATAGGACCGGTCATGGAAATTGAAGCGGTTGACGTAGTTCTCGCCCACCAGCACCGCCAGGGTTTCGGCGATGGCCTGCATGGTCACGCCCATCTCGCGCGCCTTGGCGCTGTCGATGGCGACATGCGCCTGCTGGCTGTCGAAGGCCAGGTCGTTCTGCACGTAGACGAACAGGCCGCTGGCATAGGCCGCCGCCTTGATCTTCTCGGCGGTGTCATAGAGCGTCTTGAAGTCCTCCGGCGAGCGCAGCACCATCTGCACCGGCAGGCCGCCGCTGGAGCCCGGCAGCGCCGGGAACTGCACGGCCGTCAGCGTTTCGCCGTCGATCGCGCCGCCGGCCGCCTGTATCTGGCCCTGGATCTGGATGGACGAGCGCGAGCGCTCGGACCAGTCCTTCAGGATCGCGCCGCTCAGCATCTGGTTCTGCCCGCGTCCGGTGCCGCCGATATGCATGAAGCTGCTGTCGAACTCGGGGATGGATTCGAAGATCTGCTCGACCCGGGCGGCGTAGCGCGCGGTATAGCCCACCCCCGCGTACTGCGGCGCCTTGGCGATGACGATGACCGCGCCCTGGTCTTCCGTGGGCGCGAGCTCTCGGCGGATGCCCAGCAGCAGCACCACGATGGCGGCCAGCACCGCCACGCCCACCAGCAGCACCGCGCCGCGCGCGGCCAGGGTGCGCGACAGCGCGCGCCGGTAGCGCTCGGCCAGCGACGCCATATAGTGCTCCACCAGCTTGGCCAGCCGGCCCTCGTTCTGGCGGGCATCCAGCAACATCGAGCTCATCACCGGCGACAAGGTCAGCGCGACCACGCCAGACACGACGACCGAGCCGGCCAGCGTGAAGGCGAATTCCTTGAAGAGCGCCCCCGTCAGGCCGCCCATCATGCCGATCGGCGCGTACACGGCGGCCAGCGTGATGGTCATGGCGATCACCGGCCCGACGATCTCGCGCGCGCCCAGCAGCGCCGCGCGCACCGGCGACAGCCCGTCCTCGACGTGCCGATGGATGTTCTCGACCACCACGATGGCGTCGTCCACCACCAGCCCGATCGCCAGCACCATCGCCAGCAAGGTCAGCAGGTTGATGGAAAAACCGAACGCCAGCATCAGCGCCGCGGTGCCGATCAGCGACAGCGGAATGGTCACGACCGGAATGATGACGGCGCGGAAGGTGCCCAGGAACAGGAAGATCACCGCGATCACGATCACCACGGCCTCGACCAGCGTTTCCCTGACTTCCTCGATCGAGGCGTTGACGAACTTCGCCACGTCGTAGTTGGGCATCACGCTCAATCCCGGCGGCGCCATCTCGCGGATCTTCGGCACCAGCGCCTTGGCCTGCTTGACGATCTCCAGCGGATTGCCTTCCGGCGAGGGATACAGCGACACGAAGATCGCCGGCACGCCGGACGCGAAGGACGCGTTGTTGTAGTTCTGGCCGCCGATTTCCACCGTCGCCACGTCGGACAGGCGCACCACGCCGCCGTCGGGCTTGGACAGGATCACCATCTGGCGGAAGTCCTCGACATCGCGCAGGTCGGTGGCGGCGCTGATGTTGGTGACGGTCAGCGAACTCTTGAGCTGGCCGGGCGCGGCCTGCACGTTGTTGGCGCGCAGCGCCGCCGCGACCTCGCCGGCCGACAGGCCGCGCGCGGCCAGCTTCACAGGATCGATCCAGATGCGCAGCGCCAGCGTCTGGCCGCCGTTGATATCGACCGAGGCGACGCCGGGAATGCCGGCGAACAGCGGCTGAGCGACCCGGTTTGCGAAGTCCGTGATCTGCGGGATGGTCAGCGTGTCGCTGAAGAAGGCCACGTACTGCACGGCCGTGCCTCCCTCGGTGGACTTGCTGATGACCGGATCGGTGACGCCGGCCGGCAATTGGTACTTGACCTGCTGCACCTTGGCCAGGATCTCGGTCATGGCGCGGTCGGCGTCGGCATTGAGCACCAGGCGCGCCTTGATTTCGCTCTTGCCCTGGGTGGTGGTCGAACTCAGGTATTCAATGCCGCTGGCCGTGGCGATGGACTGCGAGATCGGCGTGGTGACGAAGCCCTGCATCACCTCCTGCGTCGCGCCCGGAAAGGACGTGGTCACGGTGACGGTGGCGTTTTCCAGGTACGGATACTGCCGCACCGGCAGCGAGAACACGGCGGCCGCGCCCATCAGCAGGATCAACAGGCTGACCACCAGCGCCAGGATGGGCCGGCGGATGAAGATGTCGGTGAAGCTCATGACGACTTCCTCGTTGCCGCGCCCGGCGCGGGCGCCGCGGCCGGGGCGGGGCCGGCCGTGGCATCGGCGCCCTTGATCCTGACGACGGCGCCCGGCGGCAGGCGGTTCTGTCCTGCCGTCACCACCAGGTCGCCGGCCTGGATGCCTTGCGTGACCAGCACTTCCTCGCCCAGCCGGCGGCCGGTCGTGACCGGCACCGCGACGGCCTTGCCCACGCCTTGCGCATTGGCGTCGCGGACCAGCACCACGCTGTCGCCGGAAGCCGAGGTCTGGATCGCCGTGAGAGGCAGCACGACCGCGCTCTCGGTCGCGGGCAACACCAGCGCGGCCGTGGCGTACATGCCCGACTGCAGCAGGTGGTCGGGGTTGGGCAGCACGGCCTGCACCGTGGCGTTGCGCGTCTGGCTGTCGACGCGCGGCTCGATGGAGCTGACCCTGGCCTCGAACACGCGGCCGGGCACGGCGTCCACGCTCACCTGCACGGTCGCGCCGGGCGCCAGCCTGGGCAGGTCCTGCTGCGGCAGCGTGAAGTTCACGTACAGCGGATCGAGCTGCGTCAACGTGGCTACGGGTTCGCCCGCGTTCAGGTACTGGCCGACGTTGACGCGCCGGATGCCGATCTGGCCGGCGAACGGCGCCTGGACGCGCTTCTGCTCGATGCGTGCGTCCAGTTGCCGGACGGCGGCGACGGCCTGGGCCGCCTCGGCCTTGCGCTGCTCCAGCACCTCGCGCGACTCGGCGCCGCTGGGCGCCAATCCCTGCGAGCGCCGCAATTGCAGCAGCGCGAAATCGGCCTTGGCCGAGGCGGCCGCGCGGTCTGCCTGCTCGGGCGCGTCGAACAGCTGGACCAGCGCGGCCCCTTCCTTGACGGTCTGCCCGGCCGTGAAGAGAATGGCGGTCACGCGTCCCGCCGTGTCCGGCGCCAGCATGACTTCGCGCACGGCCTGCAGACTGCCGACCGCCCGCAACGAACCGGCGACGCTGCGCGGCTCGGCCTGGACGACCGAGACCAGGAATGGCGGCCGTTCTGCCGGCCTGGCCACGCCGGCCCGCGCCGCGCGCCAGCCGTACAAACCGCCGGACACCAGCGCCAGGCCGACCAGGCTGATGACGAAAGGCCGGATGCGCATCACGGCCGTGCGCCGGTTGCCCGCCTTGGGCAGGCGGATGCCGGGTCCGCCCGCGGAGGTATTCGTATCACGCATGACGATTTCCCTTGGATGCACCGAACAAGAGCTTCAAGGCCACGACCACGGACAGGGCCACGGCGCTGGCGCCGGCCAGGTACACCGAGGCGATGCCGCCGGCGTCGGCCAGCAGGCCGGCCAACGGGCTGGTGATGCCCAGCGACATGTCCAGGAACGCGACGTAGGCGCCCATCGCCAGGCTGCGGGTCTGCGGCGGCGCGCGGCGCACCGCTTCCACGCCGAAGCCGGGGAAGGCCAGCGAATAGCCGAAGCCGGTGAGCGCGGCGCCGATGTAGGCCATGACGGCCGTGTCCGCGCCCCAGATCAGCAGCTGGCCGGCCGCTTCGATGATCACGCACACCAGCGCGACCTTGGCGCCGCCGATCTTGTCGGGCAGATGGCCGAAGAACAGGCGGGCGCCGATGAAGGCCACGCCGAACGCGGTGAAGGCCAGCGAGGCATTGCCCCAGTCCTTGGCCGCGAACAGCAGGGCGATGAAGGCGGTGATGACGCCAAAGCCGACGCTGGACAGGGCCAGGCCCATGCCGGGCGCCCAGACGGCGCTCAGCACCTTGTAGAACGGCGTGCGCCGCTGGCTGGTGGGGGCGATGCCGCGCACGCCGGCCACCACGGCCAGCGCCAGCATGGGCACGAACAGCGTGGCGACCGAGATGCCGCTGAAGCCCCACAGGCCGTTGACGACCACGCCGGCGGGCGCGCCCAGCGCGTAAGCGCCGTACATGGCGATGCCGTTCCAGGCCATGACCTTGCCGGCGTTCTGCGGCCCGACCAGGCCGATGCCCCAGCCCATCGCGCCGGTGACGATCAGGCTTTCGCCCATGGCCAGCAGGATGCGGCCAGCCACCAGGATCCACACCGACGTGGTCGGCGCGTCAAGAAAGGCCAGCGAGGCCAGATAGAGCAGGCCCGAGGCGGCGGCGGCCACCGAGCCCGCCACCACGGCGCGCTTGGCGCCGCGCATGTCGGCGTAGTTGCCGGCCCACGAGCGCGACAGCAGGGCCGCGGCGAACTGCGAGCCGACCACCAGGCCGACCACCAGCGTGTCCATGCCCAGGGTGTCGTGCAGGTGCAGCGGCAGCACGGGCAGTTGCATGCCGATGACCAGGAAGCCGATGAATACCGCCAGCGTGAGCGGCAGCAGTTTGATCACCACGTTGGTGACGGGGGGCGCAAGCGTCGAGGGCGACGCGTGCTGGGTATGTGCTTTTGTCATGATTGGGTCCAGGAGAGAGCGGCGCCACGGGCCGTTTTCGGTCGGCGCCGGGGCGTTCGATGCCGGTTGGCGGGCGTCTTCCTTGTCTCCTTGGAATGCGCTTTTTCGCCGTCATCGGGATAAAATGCGAATAATTCGTCGCGTTAAAATTATGCGACTAATCCTTCGCGTTTTCTATTCGCATTCTCTTTCGACCCGCCCAGCCGCCATGAGCCAGAGCAATCCCCCGCAGATCTCCTCTAGAAAGCAGCCCAAGCAGGCGCGCTCGGCCGAACTCGTGGCCACCATCCTGCAAGCCGCTACTCAGGTTTTGGCCCAGGAAGGCGCCGGCCGCTTCACCACGGCGCGCGTGGCCGAGAAAGCCGGCGTCAGCGTCGGTTCGGTCTACCAATACTTTCCCAACAAGGCCGCCATCCTGTTCCGGCTGCAGAGCGACGAATGGCGCCAGACGCAGGAAATGCTGAGCCGCATCCTGGAAGACCAGGCCAGGCCGCCGCTGGAACGGCTACGGGCGCTGGTGCATGCGTTTGTCCGTTCGGAGTGCGAGGAAGCCGAGATGCGGGTCGCGCTCAGCGACGCCGCCCCGCTCTATCGCGACGCGCCGGAGGCCCGCGAAGCGCGGGCGGCGGGTGAGGAAACCTTTCGCGCCTTCATGCGCGAGGTGATGCCCAAGGCCTCGCCGGCCGACCTGGCCCTGGTGGGCGGCTTGATATCCACCACGCTGAGCGCCGTGGGCAAGGTCTTTTCAGGCCACGCGCGCAGCAAGGCGGAAATCGACTCCTATGCGGATGCCATGGCGGACATGTTCTGCGCCTATATCGCCGACGTGGCGCAACGCGCCTGAACGCCGACGCGCGGCCCCGGCGTTGACGGCCGCGCTATGCAGAAGCCGCAACGCACGATTCGATCAGCTGCCCCGCCAGCGCCTGCGCGGCGGGCGTCCTTCCCGACGCGCTCCAGAGCAGCCGGAAGCTGGCTTGCGGCAAGGGCGGCAAACCGGCTTCGGCGTCGATCTCCACGATTCCCGGTTCCAGGTCTTCCTGAAGAATGGCGGTGATGGCCAGGCCGGCCTTCACCGCCGCGCGCAGCCCTTGCTGACTGAGCGACGTGAAGGCAAGCCGCCATTCACGCCCCGCATCTTCCAGCGCGCGTGTCGCCACCTCCCGGTGCAGACAGGGTCTGGGCGCCAGGGCCAGGGGCAGCGGCGCATGCGCGGCCACGTCGAACCCCTCTCCCGCCGCCCACACGAACCGGGTCCGGCGCAACAGGGGCGACGCCGGGTCCTCGTCGAGCGACAGCGTGACCGCCAGGTCCAGCAGGCCGGCGTCTATCTGGTCGCGCAAGGCCAGATACGTGTCCACCGTCGCATCCAGCCTCACCGCGGGGAACTGGCGCGAGAAGCGCGCCAGCATGGGCGGCAGGCGGTCGCCCACATAGCTTTCCGGAACGCCGAAGCGCACCGCGCCCGTCACGGCGGAGCGCTGGAAGCGTATCGCCAGCGCATCCTGCGCCCGCAGGATCTGCTCGGCATGGCGCAGGAATTCCTCACCATCCTCGGTCAAGGTCAGGCTGCGGGTCGTGCGCTTGAGCAGCGCGGTTCCCGCCTGCTCTTCCAGCCTGCGGATTTGATGGCTGACCGCTGATTGGCTCAGGTGCAGACGCTTGCCGGCACGCGTGAAACCGCCCGTCTCGTGTACCGCGATGAATGCGCGCAGAAGATCCGGATCGTAGTCCATATCGGTCACTCATGATGGAATTTAATTAATCCAACAAAATTAAATCATTTCCATCATTTTTTGTCTTTTTCCACAATGGCATTCCCGCCAACCGTCCGCCGCGCATCCGCGGACCGGGTCCGGACCTGCCGTGCGCACAACCCGGCGCGCCGGCAAGACCCGCCTCATTGTGGAAACACCCATGAAGTCCCTAACCCCTGTACACAAGAATACGGTCACGCTCACCGCCGCCTGCCTCGCCTGCCTGATGTTCGGCCTGGAGATTTCCAGCGTCCCGGTGATCCTGCCCATCCTCGAAACCGTCCTGCGCAGCAGCTTTCGCGATCTGCAATGGATCATGAACGCCTACACCATCGCCTGCGCCGCCGTGCTGATGGCGGCGGGCGCGCTGGCCGACCGCTACGGGCGCAAGCGGGCATTCCTGCTCTGCCTGGTGCTGTTCGGCATCACCTCCCTGGCCTGCGGCCTGGCAGGCAGTTCCACCTGGCTGATCGCGGGCCGCTTCCTTCAGGGCATGGCCGGCGGTGCCATGCTGGTCTGCCAGCTGGCGGTGCTGTCGCACCAGTTCGCCGATAGCGCCGCGCGCGCCAAGGCCTTCGGCGCCTGGGGCGTGGTCTTTGGCATCGGCCTGGGCCTGGGCCCGATCATCGGCGCCGGCATCGTGGCGCTGTCCAGCTGGCAGTGGGTGTTCCTGGTGCACGTTCCCATCGCGGTGGCGGCCCTCGGCCTGGCGGCGGCGGGCGTGGACGAATCGCGCGACCCGCAGCACCGCCGGCTGGACTGGGCGGGTATCGTCTCGCTCTCGGTCGCGGTGTTCGGCCTGGCCTGGTTCATCACGCAAGGGCCGGTGGCGGGCTTTGCCAGCCTGCCCTCGCTGGCCAGCTTGCTCGCCGCCGCGGGCGGTTTCATCGTCTTCGCCGCGGCGCAACGGCGGGCCGTCGATCCGCTGTTCGATTTCTCGGTATTCCGCATCCGCCGCTTCTCCGGCGCGCTGCTTGGGTCGATGGGCATGAACTTCAGCTTCTGGCCGCTCATGATCTACCTGCCCTTGTATTTCCAGCACGGGCTGGGCTATGCCAGCCTGGCGACCGGGCTGTCGTTGTTGGCCTATACCTTGCCGACGCTGATGCTGCCGCCGCTCGGCGAACGCCTGGCGCTGCGCTACCGGGCGGAGGCCGTGATTCCCGCCGGCCTGTTCGCCATCGGCGCGGGGTGCTTCCTGATGGCCTGGGGCAGCGGCGTCCAGCAGGCCAGCTGGCTGACGATGCTCCCCGGCTGCCTGCTCGCCAGCATCGGCCTGGGCGTGACCAATACGCCCGTGACCAACACCACCACCGGCTCCGTGCCAACGGGGTGCGCCGGCATGGCGTCCGGCATCGACACCAGCGCGCGCTTCATCAGCCTGGCGCTGAACATCGCCGTGATGGGCTTCATCCTGGTGGAAGGCATCGCCTCGTTCCTGCGCAGGCAGCTCCCGCCGGCGATCGATGCCGCCCAGCTCCGCTCGCTGGCCGAACAGCTGACCACGGGAACGGCCCCGGCGATCGGACAGGGCGCGGCCGCGTGGACCGTTCCCGCCGAAACGGCCAGGCAAGCGCTGGCCCACGGTTTCGGCTGGGTGATGCTGTATGGCGGCGTCAGCGTCTGGCTGTTCGCGCTGGGCAGCTTGCTGGTGTTCGGCGTGCCACGCGCGGCGCGCCGAACCGGCGCGGGGTCCAGCGTGCAATGAAAAAAAAACCCGCGCCCTTGCGGGCGCGGGGGTTTTTCAAGCAATCGCGGCCGAGATCAGTTCTTGGCCAGGCGCTGCCAGGTGTCGACCACGGTGTCCGGGTTCAGCGACATGGACAAGATGCCCTCGTCCTTCAGCCACTGGGCAAAGTCCGGGTGATCGCTGGGGCCCTGGCCGCAGATGCCGACGTACTTGCCGGCGTCCAGGCAAGCCTTGATCGCGCGGCGCAGCATGAACTTCACCGCCTCGTCGCGCTCGTCGAAGTCCGCCGCCAGCAGCTCCATGCCCGAATCGCGGTCCAGGCCCAGTGTCAGCTGGGTCATGTCGTTCGAACCGATGGAGAAGCCGTCGAAGTACTGCAGGAACTCATCGGCCAGGATGGCGTTGGACGGCACCTCGCACATCATCACCAGGCGCAGGCCGTTCTCGCCGCGCGCCAGGCCGCGCGCGGCCAGCAGCTTGACCACCTTGTCCGCCTGGCCCAGGGTGCGCACGAAGGGCACCATGATCTCGACGTTGGTCAGGCCCATTTCATCGCGCACCTTCTTGAGGGCTTCGCATTCCATGCGGAAGCACTCGGCGAAGTCCTCGGCGATATAGCGCGACGCGCCGCGGAAGCCCAGCATGGGGTTCTCTTCCTCGGGCTCGTAGCGCGAGCCGCCGACCAGCTTGCGGTACTCGTTGGACTTGAAGTCCGACATGCGCACGATCACGGGCTTCGGATAGAAGGCCGCCGCGATGGTGGCCACGCCCTCGGCCATCTTCTCGACGAAGAAGGCGCGCGGGCTGGCGTGGCCGCGAGCGGCCGATTCGACCGCCTTCTTCAGCTCGCCATCCACGTTCGGGTAGTCCAGCACCGCCTTGGGGTGGATGCCGATGTTGTTGTTGATGATGAATTCCAGGCGCGCCAGGCCGACGCCGCCGTTGGGGATCTGGGCAAAGTCGAAGGCCAGCTGCGGGTTGCCGACGTTCATCATGATCTTGACGTCGATCGGGGGCATTTCGCCGCGGCGCACTTCTTCCACTTCGGTCTCGATCAGGCCGTCATAGATGCGGCCTTCGTCGCCCTCGGCGCAAGACACGGTGACCGCCTGGCCTTCCTTCAGCACGTCGGTGGCGTTGGCGCAACCGACCACGGCCGGGATGCCCAGCTCGCGCGCGATGATGGCGGCGTGGCAGGTACGACCGCCGCGGTTGGTGACGATGGCGGCGGCGCGCTTCATCACCGGCTCCCAGTTGGGGTCGGTCATGTCGGTCACCAGCACGTCGCCGGGCTGCACCTTGTCCATGTCGGAGATGTCGCCGACCACGCGCACCGGACCGGCGCCGATCTTCTGGCCGATCGCGCGGCCGGTGATCAGGACCTGGCCGGTGGCCTTCAGGCGGTAGCGCTGCTGCACGTCATTGGCGCCCTGCTGCGACTTCACCGTCTCGGGACGGGCCTGCAGGATGTAGATCTTGCCGTCGATGCCGTCGCGGCCCCACTCGATGTCCATCGGGCGGCCGTAGTGCTTTTCGATGATGACGGCGTAGCGGGCCAGCTCGTTGACCTCGTCGTCGGTCAGCGAGTAGCGGTTGCGTTCCGACACCGGCACGTCGACGGTGCGCACGGCGCGGCCGCCCGGACGCTCGGGATCGAATTCCATCTTGATCAGCTTGGAGCCGATGCGGCGGCCGACGATGGGGAAATGACCCTGGGCCAGCGTGGGCTTGAAGACGTAGAACTCGTCGGGGTTGACGGCGCCCTGCACCACGGTTTCGCCCAGGCCGTAGGACGAGGTGATGAAGACCACGTCCTGGAAGCCTGATTCGGTGTCGATGGTGAACATCACGCCGGCGCTGCCCTTGTCGGAGCGGACCATGCGCTGGATGCCGGCCGACAGTGCCACGTCGGCATGGGCGTAGCCCTTGTGCACGCGGTACGAGATGGCGCGGTCGTTGTAGAGCGAGGCGAACACGTGGCGGATCTTGTCCAGCACGTCGTCGATGCCGACCACGTTCAGGAAGGTTTCCTGCTGGCCGGCGAAGGACGCGTCGGGCAGGTCTTCGGCGGTGGCGGACGAGCGCACGGCGAACGAGCCCTTGCCGTCGGCGTCGAGCTTGGCGAAGGCCTCGCGGATCTGCTTTTCGAATTCGGCCGAGAACGGGGCGTCGACGATCCACTGGCGGATCTCGCCGCCGGCGTTGGCCAGCTCGCGCACGTCTTCAGGATTGAGCGTGGTCAGGCGTTCGGCGATGCGCTTGTCCAGGCCGGAGGCCTTGAGGAAGTCGCGGAAGGCATCGGCGGTCGTGGCAAAGCCGCCCGGCACGCGGACTCCCGCGCCAGACAGCTGACTGATCATTTCGCCTAGTGATGCGTTCTTGCCTCCTACCGAGTCCACGTCCGTCATGCGGAGCTGCTCGAACAAAACAACGTACGACATTGAAGTCACCTTTTACAATGGAATGAAAGCGAGTTTGGTCAATGCATGGAAGGCGCTTTCGCCTTGCCGTCACGCACTGACCAAACTGGCCTTGGACCGCCCTTGGGGTGACTCATATAGGGGCCTGATTGTACTCTTCGGAGCACTGCCGGCCATCCGCCCGGTTGGAATTTTTTACACATGACATCTAGCCCGATCGCACGCACCGTCTACATCGTTTCTGACAGCACCGGCATCACCGCCGAGACCTTCAGCCAGTCGGTCCTGTCACAATTCGAGGAGGTCCAATTCAAGCCCGTGCGGCTGCCCTACGTCGACACCCTGGAAAAGGCCGCCGAGGTGGCCCAGCGCATCGACCGCAGCGCCCTGGAAGCGGGGGTCCCGCCCATCGTCTTCAGCACGCTGGTCAATCCGGACATCCTGGCCCGTGTTCGCCAGGCGAACGGCGTTTTCCTGGACCTGTTCGGCACCTTCGTCAGCCATATCGAGCAGGCACTGGGACTGAAATCCAGCCATTCCATCGGCCGGTCCCACATGGCGGCCAATTCCGAGAAATACCGCAACCGGATCGACGCCATCAACTTCAGCCTGGCGCATGACGACGGCCAGTTCGTGAACCAGCTGGATCAGGCCGACGTGATCCTGGTGGGCGTGTCCCGCTGCGGCAAGACGCCGACCAGCCTGTACCTGGCCATGCAATATGCGATCAAGGCGGCCAATTTCCCGCTCACGCCCGACGATTTCGAGCGCGGCACCCTGCCCTCCACCATCGCCCCCCACCGCGCCAAGCTGTTCGGCCTGTCGATCCAGCCCGAGCGCCTGGCGGAGGTGCGCAACGAGCGCCGTCCGAACAGCCGCTATGCGCAGCTGGAGCAATGCCGTTACGAAGTCGCCGAGGCCGAGCGGATGATGCGGCGCGAGGGCATTTCCTGGCTGTCGACCACCACCAAGTCCATCGAGGAAATCTCGACCACGGTGCTGCAGGAAGTAGGGCTGGACCGGACCTGAACGCCACGCCGGCTACGACGCCACCGGACGCCCGGCCCCGCCGGGCGGGGCCGGCTCGCTCAGGCGGTCGCCAGGCCCGCAGCGCCAGGCGGATCGCGCCCTACAGGCGCTGCGAGAACGGCAGCACCTGGGACTCGGACAGCGGCAGGAACACGCTAGCCGCCGGCAAATAGAACCCGATCAGCCGTCCGGAAGACGCCACCAGGTAGGCTTCCGAGCGCGCGCCCTTGCCCAGCGCCACCGGCGCGCCCAGCGGGCGATAGACATCCCCCTGCACCAGCGCCCCCACCCTGCGCCACTGCGAGGCATCTTCCAGCCTGAAGGCCTGGCCGTCGGACAGCTTGCCGGTCACGGCGCGCGACAGCACCTGGGTGTTGGCGGCATCCGCCGACACCACCGGCACCAGCATCGCCTTCTCGGGGCCGGACGCGCACGCGCCCAGGACAACCAGCGCCGCGGCGCCGGCCAGGCCGCGCCAGGCGCGACCGGATGACAGGAATGACATGCGCGGCATCGTCATGAGCCCGCTCCCCTATGTTGACGACGTTGTTCGAACAGACAGATCGCGGCGGCGGCGCCGACATTCAGCGATTCCACCGCCTGCGCATCATGCGGGATGCGGACCTTCACAGCTGCGGCGGCGAGCAGGCCCGCGTCCACGCCCTGCCCTTCATGTCCGAAGATCCAGGCGCAGCGCGCCGGCAGCGCGGTGCGGTAGAGGTCGCTGGCGCCGTCCAGCGCCGTCGCCACCAGCGGAGCGCACAGTCGCGGCAGCAGGGCCGCCAGGTCCACGTGTTCATGAATCGCCAGCGCGAAATGCGCGCCCTGGCCGCTGCGCAGCACCTTGGGCGACCAGGCGGCGGCCGTGCCGGTGGCCAGGAACACGCGCTTGATGCCAGCGGCCGCGCAGGTGCGCAGCAAGGTGCCGACATTGCCCGGATCCTGGATGCGGTCGAACAGCACGCAATTCTCGTCCACGACGTCCGGCAAGGCCGGCGCCGGCGGCGCGACCACGAAGGCCACGCCCTGCCCGCTTTCCACGCTGGCCAGCGACTGCATCAGCCGCGCGTCCAGCGCCAGGCAGCGCTCGGGCGGCAGCGCGGCGGCCAGGGCCGCGAGTTCGGGCTGGTCCAGGCGCTCGACATCGAACACCGCCTGTTCCGGCAGGCCGTGATGGTCCAGCCAGGCCCGGCACAGATGCACGCCGTCCAGCAGCACGGACGCGCCACGGCGTCCCGCCAGCCCTGCCAGCTTGACCAGCGCCTTGACGGCCGGGTTGTCGCGGGAACTGATGTGTTTCATGCGTCGGTGCCGAAGGCCTTGATGGGCGCGAAGCTGCGACGGTGCTCGGCGCAGGGGCCGTGCTCGCGCAGCAGCCGCAGGTGCAGCGCCGTGCCGTAGCCCTTATGCTGGTCGAAGGCGTATTGCGGATACTGTTCGTGCAGGCGCAGCAGGTCGGCGTCGCGGGCGGTCTTGGCGAGGATGGACGCGGCCGAGATCGCCGGCACCAGGGCGTCGCCCTTGATCACCGTCTGCACGGTGCAGCCCAGCTTGGGCGCCTGGTTGCCGTCCACCAGCGCCAGCTGTGGCGCGACGGACAGGCCTTGCACAGCGCGCTGCATCGCCAGCATGGTGGCGCGCAGGATGTTCAGGCTGTCGATTTCCTCGACGCTGGCGCTGGCGATGAACCAGGCCAGCGCGCGCTCGCGGATTTCCAGCGCCAGCGCTTCGCGCCGCGCCGGCTTGAGCGCCTTGGAATCGGCCAGACCTTCGATCGGACGGGCCGGATCGAGAATCACGGCGGCGGCATAGACCGCGCCGGCCAGAGGGCCCCGGCCGGCCTCGTCCACGCCAGCGGTGATCTGCTCGGGCTGGGGCGTGGCCCCGAAAAGATCAGGCTGCACCGTCGGCGACCTCGAGGATGGCGCGCGCGGCCAGCGCCGGCGTGTCGCGCAGCAGGTCCTGGTGCAGCGCCGTGAAGCGCGCCTCGATGCGCGCGCCCAGGGCTTCATCGGTCAGGGCCGTCCAGGTGGCTTCGGCCAGTTTTTCCGGCGTGGCATCGTCCTGCAGCAGCTCCGGCACCGCGAAGTCGCGCAGCAGCACGTTGGGCAGTCCGACCCAGGGCAGATAGGGGCGTTCCTGGCCGGATTTCCAGGCCATGATGCGGCGCATCCAGGGCGACAGCACATAGGAGATGACCATGGGCCGCTTGTACAGCGCCGTCTCCAGCGTGGCCGTGCCGCTGGCCACCAGCACCGCGGTGCTGGCCTCCATGACCGACCAGGCGACCGGCGCCTGCCGTTCGCCGCCTTCGCCGTGCAGGTCCTGCGCCGTCACGCAGCGCAGGCCTGGCACCGGATACTGCTCGAGGAAAGACTGGAACTCGGCGCGCCGCTGCTCGTTCACCATGGGCACGATGCACTGCAGCGCCGGATCGCGCTTTTGCAGGATCTGCGCGGCCTGCAGGAAGCGCGGCGCCAGCAGGCGGATTTCCGACGAGCGGCTGCCCGGCAGGATGGCCAGCACGCGGGCGTTCTGGTCGATGCCCAGCCGCGCGCGCGCCGCCGCGCGGTCGGGCTGCATCGGCACCGCGCCGGCCAGCGGATGGCCGACGTAGGTGACCGGTATGCCTTCCTTGCGGTAGATCTCTTCCTCGAACGGGAACAGCACCAGCATGTGCGATACCGACTCACGGATCTTGTGGATGCGCTCGTAGCGCCACGCCCAGATCGACGGACCGACGAAGTGCACCGTGGGCGTGCCGGCCTGGCGCAGCTGGTGCTCCAGGCGCAGGTTGAAATCGGGTGCGTCGATGCCGACGAACACGGCCGGCGGCTCGGTCAGCCAGCGCCGCTTGACGTCGCGATAGGTGGACAGCAGGCTGGGCAGGCGCTTGAGCGCGTCGACGTAGCCGAACACGGTCAGCGCATGCATGGGGTGCCAGGTGTTGAAGTCGCGGGCCTGCATCTGCGGCCCGCCTATGCCTTCGCAACGCACCGAAGCGTCGCCAGCCTGCAGGCCGGCGATGATGCGGCCGGCCAGCAGGTCGCCCGAGGGCTCGCCTGCCACCATGCCGATGCGCTTGCTCATTGTGCGTTCCCCCAAGAGCCCGGCTGCGCTGCGCGCCGGGAAGCCCGACGCGGCTGTGGCGGCCGGACGGGGGTCATGGACGGATGATGCCGCGCGAGGCGACGTCCAGGAAATCCAGGAAGACCTGCAGCGGCTCGGCCACGCCGGGCTCGGACTGCTGGCGCGCCTGCAATTCGGCGCGCGCCGCGTCCAGCGACAAGCCGCGGCGGTAGACGATCTTGTAGGCCTCGCGCAGCGCGGAAATCGCCTCGGCCGAGAAACCGCGGCGGCGCAGGCCCTCGACGTTGACGCCGACCGGCCGGCAAGGATTGCCCGCGGCCAGCACGAAGGGCGGCGCATCCTGCATCAGCGAGCTGTTGCCGCCGGTCATGGAATGCTCGCCGATGCGCGAGAACTGATGCACGCCGGTCAGGCCGCCGACGATGGCCCAATCGCCCACGTGGACATGGCCGCCGAGCTGGACCGAATTGGCCAGGATGACGTTGTTGCCGACATGGCAGTCGTGCGCCACATGCACATAGGCCATGATCCAGTTGTCATTGCCCAGCGTGGTGACGCCGCCGTCCTGCACCGTGCCCGTGTTGAGCGTGACGAATTCGCGGACCGTATTGCGGTCGCCGATCGTCAGGCGGGTGGGTTCGCCGGCGTACTTCTTGTCCTGCGGCATGCCGCCGATCGAGCAGTACCGGTAGAACCGGTTGTCGCGCCCGATGGTCGTCACGCCGTCGATCATGCAATACGGGCCCACTTCGGTGCCCGCGCCGATGATCACATCCGGCCCGATCACGCAGAACGGCCCGATGGTGACAGTGGGATCGATCTGCGCCGCCGGATCGACGACGGCGCTCGGATGGATGTTTGCGGCCATTTACTCTTCCAGGCTGCGGATGGCGCACATGAGCGTGGCCGAGGCCGCTTCCTGCCCGTCCACCGTCGCGCGCGCCTGATACTTACAGATGCTGCGGCTCAGGCGCAGCGCCTCGACTTCCAGGCGCAACTGGTCGCCCGGCACGACAGGGCGGCGGAAGCGCGCATCATCGATGCCGACCAGGTAGTAGGCCGTCTTGCCGTCGCACTTCAGGCCGCCGTCGGCATCCGTGAACGAGAACAGCGCGGCCGCCTGGGCCATGGCTTCAACGATCAGGACGCCGGGCATCACAGGGTGATGCGGAAAGTGCCCCGTGAAAAACGGCTCGTTGATGGAGACGTTCTTGATGGCGACGATGGACTTGCCGGGCACCATCTCCACGACGCGATCGATCAGCAGCATCGGGTAACGATGCGGCAGACGCTCCATGATCCCCTTGATGTCGAGTTCCATTTTTCTGTGAATTCCTGCGAAATGAAATGATCTTGCGGCGTGCGCCGGGCGGCGAACCCGCGCCTTACTCTTTTTCGAGCGTGCGCACGCGGCGGCGCAACTGCGCCAACTGTTGTATCACGGCGGCGTTGCGCTGCCATTCGCCGTGCTCGGCGTACGGGAAGACCCCTGTATACCGGCCCGGCTTCAGGATATTGGACGTCACCGCGGTGCCGCCCGAGATATGCACGTCGTCGCCCAGCGTCAGGTGTCCCGACAGCATCGCGGCGCCACCGATGGTGCAGCGCTCGCCGATGGTGGTCGAACCGGCCACCCCCACGCACGCGGCCATCGCCGTATGCGCGCCGATGCGGCAGTTGTGGCCCACCATGATCTGGTTGTCCAGCTTGACGCCGTCGGCCACGAAGGTGTCTTCGAGCGCGCCGCGATCGATCGTGGTGTTGGCGCCGATCTCGACGTCGTCGCCGATAGCCACGCCGCCCAGCTGGGGGATCTTGCCCCAGGCGCCCTGTCCCAGTGACGGATCCGGCGCGAACCCGAAACCATCCGCGCCCAGCACGACACCGCTGTGAAGGATGGCGCGGGCGCCGACCTTGACGCCTTCGTACAGCGTCACGTGCGCGTGCAGCAGGCTGTCCGGCCCCACGGAGGAACCGGCGCCGATCACGCAGCCCGGGCCCAGCACGGCGCCGCGCCCGATACGCGCGCCCGACTCCACAACGCAGAGCGGGCCGATGCGGGCGCCTTCTTCGATGACGGCGTCAGCCGCCACCACCGCGGAAGGATGCGTGCCGCCCGGCAGCGCCGGACGACGCGCCGCGTCGAACCACTGGGCCACGCGGGCATAAAGCAGATAGGGATGCTTGCAGACGACCAGCGCAAAGGGCGGACGGCCTTGCTCGCCGCTTTCCAGGGCCTGGGCCACGTCGGGGGAGACGATGACCGCCGCCGCCTTGGTGGCGCCCAACTGGCTCTGGTAGCGCGGGTTCGCCAGGAAACTGATTTCCTGGCCGCCCGCCGAGGACAAGGTCCCCACGCCCTGGATCTTGAGCGAACCCGCGTCGGGGGCCGCGCTGATCCGCCAGTCCATGCCCTGGGTCTTGGCGGCGCTCAGCAGCGCTTCAAGCGTGGGCGCGCGAGCAATATCCAGCAATACCGGCATGCTGACGACCGAGCTTACTTGCCCAGGCTCTGAATCACCTTGTCGGTGATGTCGATGCGCGGGTTGACCGTGACGGCGTCCTGGATGATCAGGTCGTAGTTTTCCTGTTCGGCGATGCGCTTGATGGCGTCATTGGCCTTGGTCACAATCGAGGAAAACTCTTCGTTGCGGCGGCGGTTGAAGTCTTCCTGGAACTCGCGGCGCTTGCGCTGCAGGTCGGTATCCAGGTTGGACAGTTCGCGCTGGCGCTTGACGCGGTCGGATTCCGACAGCACCGGAGCGTCCTTGTCGAACTTCTCGGCTTGCGTACGCAGGCTGGTGTTCAGGCGCTGCAGTTCGTCGTCGCGCTTCTTGAATTCGGATTCGATCTTGCTTTGCGCGGCCTTGGCGGGGGTCGATTCACGCAGGATCCGCTCGGTGTTGACGAAACCGATCTTGGTGCCTTGGGCCTGGGCGGGAACCGCTGCGACCGAACCGAGAATGAGCGCACCTGCCAGGGCCATGGTGGCGCCCAGCTTGCCGCGGCGCTTGGCGCCCAGCGAATCCGACGATTTAAGTGCGAAATCAGACATCATGAAAATCTCACCTTCCAGTAAGGCAAAGCCAAAGTGTGTATTGTGCCACTAAACGATAAGGGAGCCGGGCCACCCGGCCCGCCCCTTGTTTTCAAGCGTAACCGGACAGCTTAGAAACCGGTTCCGATCTGGAACTGGAATGCCTGCTTGTCGTCGCCCGACTTGGCGTTGAGCGGTCGGGCATACGACAGCTGCAACGGACCCATCGGCGATTGCCACGACAGGCCGATACCCGCCGAGAAACGCCAACCGCAAGGATCTTCCACCGGGCTGCTCGACTTGCCCGTCGAGCAAGACAGACCGCTTCCGGCTCCGACCTGACCTGCGTCGGTGAACAGGAACCAGCGCAGCGTACGGTCCTTCGAGGCGCCGGGGAACGGCAGATACAGCTGAGCGTTCGCCACGATACGGCGCGTGCCGCCCAGGTAGTCGCCCGTATCAGGGTCGCGCGGGCCCAGCGAAGAACCTTCGTAGCCGCGTACGGTGCCAATGCCGCCCGCATAGACGGTCTTGATGATCGGGTAATCCTTGCCGCCGTAGCTCTGCCCCCAATCCATCATGCCGTTCAGGGCCAGCGTGTAAGCGCCGCCGAGCGGCACGAAATACTGCTGCTGGGCCGTCAGCATGTAGTACTTCAGATCCACGGTCGAGAAGTCGCTCTTCAGGCGGGTATAACCGCCCTTGGTCGGAGCCAGCGCGCTGTCACGCGTGTCCTTGGACCAGCCGGCGCTGAAGATCACCGAGTTGGTCGAATCGCCATACTGAGTCACGAAACTCTTGTAAGCCCGTGGCGAGTTCTTATATAGGTCAATCTGGTTGCGTTCGACGTTCGCGCCCAGGAAGATCCGGTCGTACTCCGAGATCGGCACGCCGAAGTTCATGCCCAGGCCCATGGCCTTGACGCGATAGTCGCCGTCGTTGTTGTTCCAGGGCTCGGTCACGCGGTAGTAGGCCGACGTCGTGCGGCTGATGCCGTCCTTGGTCCAGTACGGGTCGGTGTGCGACAGCACCACCGCGCGGTTGCTCTTGCTGGTATTCAGCTGCAGGGTCAGGTTGGTGCCGCTGCCAAAGACGTTGTCTTCGCTGATGCCGGCCGACAGGATGGCCTTTTCGGACGAGCCGTAGCCCACGCCCAGGTTAATCATGCCGGTGGGCTTTTCCTTCAGGTCGACGTTGACGTCGACCTGGTCGGGCGAGCCCGGCACGGGGTCGGTCTTGACGTTGACTTCGCTGAAGTAGCCCAGGCGGTCGACGCGGTCGCGCGAGGTCTTGATGTCCTTGGCGTCGTACCAGGCCGCTTCCTGCTGGCGCATTTCGCGGCGCACGACCTCGTCGCGCGTGCGGGTATTGCCGCCGATCTGGATGCGGCGCACGTACACGCGGCGGCTCGGGTCGACGTAGAAGGTCACGTCGGCTTCGCGCTTGTCGCGGTCGAGCTGCGGATTCGGGTTGACGTTGGCGAAGGCGTAGCCCAGCTCGCCCAGGTAGTCGGTGATGGCCTTGGCCGAATCGTTGGCCTTGGCGGCCGAGAAGGTCTCGGTCGGCTTGAGCTGCACCAGGCCATTGATCTGGCTGTCCAGGCCGAGCAGGTTGCCGGCCAGCTTGACGCTGCGCACCTTGTAGGGCTCGCCTTCGTGGACGGTGACGGTGATGCGGATGTCCTTGCGGTCGGGCGAGATCGTGACCTGCGGCGGCTCGACGGAGAACTCCAGGTAGCCACGGTCCAGATAGAACGAACGCAGGCGTTCCAGGTCGCCCTCGAGCTTTTCGCGCGAATACTTGTCGGTATCGGTATACCAGGTCAGCCAGCCCGGCGTGGTCAGCTTCATTTCGTCGAGCAGGTCGCTTTCCGAGAAAGCCTTGTTGCCGACGAAGCGGATTTCCTGGATGCGCGCGACCGAGCCTTCGAACACGTCGAAGCTCACGCCCACGCGATTGCGCGGCAGCGGCGTCACGGTGGAGGTCACTTCGACGCCGTACTTGCCCTTGGACAGGTATTGCTGCTTGAGTTCGTATTCCGCGCGCTCAAGCATGGAGCGGTCGAAAATGCGGCCTTCGGCGAAACCGACCTGGCCCAGCGACTTGATGATGGCCTTGGAATCGAATTCGCGCATGCCGTTGAAATTCACGGATGCGATGGTGGGGCGTTCCTGCACGACCACGACGACGACATTATTGTCGGTCTGGATCTGCACATCGGAGAAAAATCCCGTGCCGTACAGGCGGCGGATCGCCTCGGTGGCTTCTTCGTCGGTGAATTTCTCGCCCACTTTCACGGGGAGATAACCGAATACGGTGCCGGCGTCGGTTCGCTGAATCCCTTCTACGCGGATATCCCGCACGACGAAAGGGTCGAAGGCGTGAGCCATGGCCGGAACCAGCAGCGCGGCGACAAGACTCGGCAATACACCCTTCTTGTGTTGAAACATCCGGCGAAAAGACATCCTTGAGTATCCTCGGTCGTGCAAATGGCGGGGGATTTTATATGCTATTGACGCCTAGGTGAACAGGCGCGAGAAATCATTAAACAGCGCAAGGCCCATGAGCCCTGCCAATATTCCTATGCCGGCGCGCTGTCCGATATCGATCCAGCGGGCGGGCGGCGGGCTGCCCCGCACGATTTCGACGAGATAGTACAGCAGATGGCCGCCGTCCAGCATAGGAATGGGCAGCAAATTTAGTACGCCAAGGCTGATACTGATCAACGCGATATAGGCGATATAAGCAACAATGCCAATCCGGGCGGTCTGGCCGGCGTAGTCGGCGATCGTGACCGGGCCGCTGACATTGCGCCAGGACACCTCGCCCATGACCATGCGCCCCATCATGCGCAGCGAGAACCAGGCGGTGTCCCAGGTGCGGACCGCGCCGCGCCACAGGCTTTCGAACACGCCATAGTGAACCGTCACCATCGGCACGTCGCCGCCCAGTTGCACGCCAAGCCGGCCGATCTGGCGGCCTTCCACGGTTTCGGCGCGGGGCGTCACATTCAGCGTGACCGTGTCAGGCCCGCGCTTGAGCGTCAGGGCCAGCGGCTGGCCGGCGCTTTCCTGGATGCGGCGCACCAGCGCGGCGGTATCCGGGGCCGGCTGGCCCTCGACGGCCACGATCAGGTCGCCGTCCTTCAGGCCGGCCGCTTCGCCCTGTCCACCCGCGATGACGCTGCGGACGGCGGGACGCGGCTGGGCCAGCCGCAAGCCGGCGGTCGCCAGCGGGTCGCCGCCGGCGGGATCCATGGCATTGGCGGGCAATATCAGTTCGCGCTGGTGCACCGCGCCAGACGGAGTGCTGACCTCGACCAGGGCGCGCCCGCCGCCGGACATCACGTCCATCAGCCGCCAGCGCGCGTCAGCCCAGGAAACGACTTCCTCGCCGCCGATGGACAGGATGCGGTCGCCTTCCAGCAGCCCGGCGCGGGCCGCCGGCGTATCCACGGCCGGCTTGGCCAGGATCGGGGCGGGCTCCTGCGTGCCGGCAAGGTTCAGGGCGGCGTACAGCAGCACGGCCAGGATCAGGTTGAATATCGGCCCGGCCGCGACGATGGCGATGCGCTTGCCGACCGGTTGGGTATTGAAGGCGGAAGCAATCTCGGACGGACTCGCGCCCGGCGGAGGATCGTCCTGCATTTTGACGTAACCGCCCAGCGGCAGGGCCGAGACGGCCCATTCCGTGCCGTGCCGGTCAGTGCGGCGCAGCACCACCTTGCCAAAGCCCACGGAAAACCGCAGGACTTTCACACCGCACAGGCGCGCGACCCAATAGTGGCCCAGCTCGTGGAAAATGATCAGGGAGCCTAGCGCAACCGCAAAGGCGAGCAGGGTGAAAAGCATCGGGATCTAGAATCCAGGATCGATAGGCAGGCGATTGCACCTGGGCAAGGCAGGCGCGGGGCGCCTCAGGCCAGCCCCAGGTTGCCCGCGTAACGGCGCGCCGCCGCATCCAGCGCCAGCACGTCCTCGAGACTGCTGAGCGTAACAGAAGCCTGCCGCGCCTGCCACTCCAGCGCCGCCTCGATGACGCGGGGGATCCAGGTATAGGCCAGCCGGCCGCTCAGGAAGGCCTCCACCGCCACCTCGTTGGCGGCGTTCAGCGCCACGCAGGCGCCCTGCCCCGCCCGCAACGCGGCAAATGCCAGCGCCAGGCAGGGAAAGCGTGCCAGGTCGGGCTGCTCGAAATCCAGCCGACCCAGGCGCATCAGATCCAGCGGGCCGACGCCGCTGTCGATGCGCTCGGGAAAGCCCAGGCCATAGGCGATCGGCGTGCGCATGTCGGGCTGGCCCAGCTGGGCCAGGATAGAGCCATCGTGGTACTCAACCATCGAATGCACCACGCTCTGCGGGTGGACCACCACCTCGATGCGGTCGGCGGGCATGGCGAACAGCCAGTGAGCCTCGATCACTTCCAGGCCCTTGTTCAGCATGGTGGCCGAATCGACGGAAATCTTGCGGCCCATGCTCCAGTTCGGATGGGCGCAGGCCTGCGCCGGCGTCACGTCGTGCAGGTCGTCCAGGTCGCGCCCGCGGAACGGGCCGCCCGAAGCGGTCAGCAGCAGGCGGCGTACGCCGGGCGCGGGCGCGTCCGGCGCCTGTGCCCGGCCGCCATGCGGCAGGCATTGGAAAATGGCATTGTGCTCGCTGTCGATGGGCAGCAATTCGGCGCCGCTGTCACGGATGGCCTGCATGAACAGCGAACCGGCCGCCACCAGGGCTTCCTTGTTGGCCAGCAGCACGCGCTTGCCCGCCCGGGCCGCGGCCAGCGCCGCCGGCAGGCCGGCAGCGCCGACGATGGCGGCCATGACCGCGTCGCAGCGCGCATCGGCGGCCGTATCCGCCAGCGCCTGGGCGCCCACCCGGATCTCCGGCAAGGCGGGACCGGCGGGCCAGGCGGCCAGGAATTGCCGGCGCGCCGCGTCGTCGGGCACCACCACCACTTCCGCGCGGCTGGCCAGCGCCTGCTCGGCGAGCTTCTGCATGCGCGTGTACGCCGACAGCGCATAGACCGCCAGCCGTTCGGGATGGCGGGCGATCACATCGAGCGTGCTTTCGCCGATCGAGCCGGTGGACCCGAGCACGACGACGCGTTGGAAAACCGTCAAGACAACACTCCAGACAAAATTAGCGCGAACGGCGCGACCGGCAGGATGGCGTCGATACGGTCGTAGACGCCGCCATGGCCGGGCAGCAGCGCGCTGGAATCCTTGCGGCCCGCGCGCCGCTTGAGCAACGATTCGAACAGGTCGCCGATGATGGACAGCACGCCCAGCACGGCCGCCAGCGGCAGCGCCAGCCAGAAGCTCCAGCGCGCCACCAGCGCGTGGCCATAAGTGCCGTCCCAGAGGCTGGACAGGCCGATCCACACGACCGCGCCCAGCACGCCGGCGACCGCGCCGGCGATCGTCTTGCCGGGGCTCACCCGCGGCGCCAGTTTACGCTTGCCGAACGCGCGGCCGGCAAAATAGGCGGCGATGTCGGCCACCCAGACCAGCGCCAGCAGCGACACCACGAACACCGCGCCGCGCGCGATGTACATCTGCGCCAGCACGGCCCAGGCGACAAAGGCGGCGGGCACCGAGAACAGCGACCAGCCCAGGCTGGCAGGCGGCGCGCTGGACTGACCGCGAACCACGGCGGTCACGCCACCGAACAGCCAGACGGCGGCGACGGCGGGCGCCGCGTAGCCCAGGATCCAGCGGGGATCGGCCCAGCCCGAACGGACGCCGCCCAGCCACGCCGAACTCAGAGCCAGCATGGCGGCGAACAGCAAAACCGGCACGCCGGCGCAGATCAGTGGGGATGGAGGCTGCGGCAAGGTCAGTCGCAGCCATTCCCAGTTAGCGCAGGCCGCGGCCAGCGCGAGCAGGGCGACGAACCACCAGGGATTGGCGCTCATCATGGCGGCGGCCAGGATGGCCAACAGGACGACGGCGGTAACGATACGCTGGCCCAACATGTGACGGTCTCCTCTTGTGCTGCCCGGAAAGACGCGCGCTTGGCGGCCTATTTCGGGTCGTCGCCGTTGACTTGGGCGCTGGTGCGGCCGAAGCGACGCTCGCGGGTCCGGTACCAGTCGAACGCCGCCTGCAATTCGACGGCGCCGAAATCCGGCCAGTAGCGATCCGTGAAGTAGAACTCCGCGTAGGCCATCTGCCAGATCAGGAAATTGGAAATGCGTTGTTCTCCGCCTGTGCGGATGAACAGGTCCGGCTCGGGCGCCCAGGACATCGACAGGTGGCGCGACAGATGCGCCTCATCGATCCGTTCTGGGTGCGCGGCCAGATCGGGCTCGGCCGCCAGCATGGCGCGCGTGGCCTGCAGGATGTCCCAGCGGCCGCCGTAATTGGCGGCAACGGTGAGGTGCAGGCGGTCGTTGTGGGCGGTGCGTTGCTGCGCCGCGAAAATGAGTTCCTGCAGCCGAGGCTCGAAGGCCGAGAGATCGCCGATCACGTGCAACCGCACGCCCTGCTCTTCCAGCTTGCCGACTTCGCGCTCCAGCGCCTGGACGAACAGCCGCATCAGCAGGGAGACCTCTTCGGCGGGACGCCGCCAGTTCTCGGAGCTGAACGCGAACAGCGTCAGGTAGCGCACGCCGGCGCGCCCGCAGGCCTCGACCACGCGCCTGACGGCCTGCACGCCCTTGGCATGCCCTGCCGTGCGGGGCAGCAGACGCCGCGTCGCCCACCTGCCGTTGCCATCCATGATGATGGCGACGTGCTGCGGGGTATCGCGGGTCTCGGGAACCGCCTGGGTGGAACTGGTTGCCATGGAGTCTGGTGCCGCGCGCGTATGACCGGCGAAAAACGTAATACGGGAAAATCCGCGCCGTGATTCCATCGCCGCCAAGCTTGGCGCGAAACGGCGGACGGGACGGCGCAAAAAGCAAAAACCGGCGCCGGGACACGGGCGCGAACCCGTGTCCCGCCATGCGCCGGAATTATACGGTCATGATTTCCGCTTCTTTCTGCGTGACCATCTTGTCGATGTCGCTCACATTGCGGTCGGTCAGCTTCTGGACATCGTCCTGGGCGCGACGCTCGTCGTCCTCGGAGATTTCCTTGTCCTTGACCAGCTTCTTGAGCGCGTCGTTGGCCTCGCGGCGCAGGTTGCGCACGGCGACCTTGGCGTCCTCGCCCTCGCTGCGCACGACCTTGGTCAGGTCGCGGCGGCGCTCTTCGGTCAGCGCCGGCATCGGCACGCGGATCGTGTCGCCCATGGACATGGGGTTCAGGCCCAGGTCCGACTCGCGGATGGCCTTCTCGATCGGGGCGGCCATGCTCTTCTCGTAGGGCTGCACGCTGATGGTGCGGGCGTCCACCAGGTTCAGGTTGGCCACCTGGCTGATCGGCACCGGCGAACCGTAGTACTCGACCTGCACATGATCCAGGATGCCGGCGTGGGCGCGGCCCGTGCGGATCTTGGACAGGTTGGTCTTGAGCGTATCAAGCGACTTGACCATCCTGGCTTCGGCGGATTTGCGGATTTCTGCGACGCTCATGGTTTTTCCTTTTCTTTAAACGTGTACCAGGGTGCCTTCGTCGTCCCCGCTGACCACGCGCTTGAGCGCGCCGGACTTGTTGATCGAAAACACCTTGATCGGCAGCTTCTGGTCACGGCACAGCGCGAAAGCGGTGGCGTCCATGACTTCCAGGCGACGCACGATCGCCTCGTCGAAGCTGATGCGGGCATAGCGCGTGGCGGTCGGATCCTTGTTGGGATCCGCGCTGTAGATGCCGTCGACCTTGGTGGCCTTCAGCACGATCTCCGCGCCGATCTCGGCGCCGCGCAGGGCGGCCGCGGTATCGGTCGTGAAGAAGGGATTGCCGGTGCCCGCGGCGAAGATGACGACCTTGCCTTCTTCGAGGTAGCGCAAGGCCTTGGGGCGGATGTACGGCTCGACCACCTGGTCGATGTTCAGGGCCGATTGTACGCGGGTGTCGATACCCTTGTGCTTGAGCGCGTCCTGCAGGGCAAGCGCGTTCATGATGGTGGCCATCATGCCCATGTAGTCGGCGGTGGCGCGGTCCATGCCCTGCGCACCCGGCGCGACGCCGCGGAAGATGTTGCCACCGCCGATGACGATGGCCAGCTCGACGCCCGTGGCGGCGACTTCGGCGATCTCATCGGTCATGCGGACGATGGTGGAGCGATTGATGCCGAAAGCATCTTCGCCCATCAGCGCCTCGCCGGAAAGCTTGAGAAGAACCCGTTTGTATGATCTGCTGCTCATAGGTGATATCCCGTAGAACAATCCGACGAAAGTGTAAGACAAGAAATGATAGCCCTGCCCTGGCGCCGCGCCTCCCCCGCAGGGGAAACGTTACGTCACAGAAGGGCCTGGCGAGAAAAAGGCCGGACTAGACTGTAATCTAGCGCCGGCCTTCAAGCACTACCCTGCGATCAGGCGCGGCCGGCGGCGGCTGCGGCAACCTCGGCGGCGAAATCGCTGGTCTTCTTCTCGATACCTTCGCCGACGACGAACAGCACGAACTTGGTGATGGAAGCGCCCTTGGCCTTCAGCATCTGTTCGACGGTGTTCTTGTCATCCTTGACGAAGGGCTGCGACAGCAGCGTCACTTCCTTCAGGAACTTCTGCACCGAGCCTTCGACCATCTTGGCGACGATTTCAGCAGGCTTGCCCGATTCGGCGGCCTTCTGCTCGGCGACCGAGCGCTCGGCGGCGATGTCGGCGGCATTCACGCCGTCGGCGTTCAGGGCCTTGGGCTTGGTGGCCGCGATGTGCATGGCCAGATCCTTGCCGACTTCTTCCGCGCCGCTGTACTCGACCAGCACGCCGATGCGGCCGCCATGCACGTAGCTGGCCAGGGCGTTGGGGGTCTCGATGCGCTCGAAGCGGCGGATCGCCATGTTTTCGCCGATCTTGCCGATCAGGGTGGTGCGGGTCGTTTCGACCGTGCCGTCGCCGTAAGGCAGCGCCGACAGAGCGGCCACGTCGGCCGGGTTCTGCGTGGCGACCAGTTCGGCCAGCTTGTTCACGAAGGCGACGAAGTCGTCGTTCTTGGCGACGAAGTCGGTTTCGCAGTTGACTTCGATGACGGCGCCCTTCTTGGCGTCGGCGGAGATGAACAGGCCGATCAGGCCTTCGGCGGTGACGCGGGCGGCAGCCTTGCTGGCCTTGTTGCCCAGCTTGACGCGCAGGATTTCCTCGGCGCGGGCCAGGTCACCCTCGGCTTCCGTCAGAGCCTTCTTGCACTCCATCATCGGGGCGTCGGTCTTTTCGCGCAGTTCCTTGACCAGGGCAGCGGTAATTTCAGCCATGTTTGCTCCAAATTTGCTAAGACATGCCCCGGCTTGGCGGGGCAGCGATGTGATTCGATGGGACGCCCGCGTACAGCGGGCCTGGAAGATGGGAGCCCATCCTCGCAATGCCGGCGAGGCGGGAGCGGCGGCCGCCGCCCCCCCACACCAACCGCCCGGCATGACAGGAGGGTTAGGGCTGGGTGTCCTGGCCTTCGACGGAATCTTCCTGGGCCGTCTCTTTTAAACAACTCCGAGCCCACGAGACGCAAAAAGGGAAATCGTAAGCCGGCTTCTTCTTTGAAAAAAAAAAAAAAGAAAGTAGCCGAGCACATCTG